>JAIVJE010000462.1 GCA_020200195.1 Acidobacteriota bacterium
CGTGTTTGCCTTGAGCCAGAATTATTCGTAGCGAAGTGCGATCAGCGGATCGACGCCAGCGGCGCGCCGAGCCGGCAGGTAGCTGGCCGCGACTGCGACGATGACGAGCACGCTTGCCACGATGACGAATGTCACCGGATCCGTCGTCCGAACGCCGTAGACGTACTGCGCGATGAGGCGCATGGCGCCGAGTCCACCTGCGATGCCGAGCGTCACTCCCATCAACGCCAGTGTAAGACCTTCACCCACAACTGCTCGCAACACGTGCATCGGTGCGGCGCCGAGTGCCATCCGGATGCCGATTTCCTGCGTGCGCTGGCTGACTGCGTAGGCGATCACGCCATAGACGCCCACCGCGGCGAGCAGCAGCGCGACCGCGGCGAACGCTGCGAGCAGAATGGTATTGAAGCGAGGCGTCTGCACGGACTCGGTCAGTCCTTGCCTTACGGACCGCAGCGTCATGACCGGGATCGCCGGATCGACTGCGGCGATCGCGCTACGCACGGGCGCAGCGAGCGTCAGGGGATCGCGTTCTGTGCGGACGATCAGTGTCATGCCGCCGACCGGTTCCTGCGAGGTCGGGCGATACATCGTCGGCCGCGGTTCCAGCTGCAGTGGAGCGCGCGGGTCAAGGGCTTCCTTGACGTCACCCGCCACGCCGATCACCGTCAACCACACATCCGCCGGCGGCCCGAGTACTTGGACTCGACGACCGATCGGATCTTGATTCGGCCACGCGGTGCGGGCGAATGTCTGGTTAACGATCGCTACAGCCGGCGTCCCTGGGCGATCGCTCTGCGAGAAATGACGCCCCCTCACCAGAGGAATTCCGATCGTCGCCAGGTAGTCTGGCGTGGCCACCCGATAGACGGCCGTCGGAGCGGCATCACGAGAAGCGGGTGACTGTCCCTCCAGTGCGAACGGACGGCCACGGCTCGAGACCAGCGTCGTCCCCCCCACGCGCGTCACGCCTGGCAGCGCGCGCATCCGTTCGATCGCGCTCGTGAAGAATGCCTCACGCTGGACGGGCTCCGGATACCGGGTCTGCGGCAGGAGTAAAAAGAGGCTCAGCGCGTTGTCCGGGTCGTAGCCGCGGTCGAGTCCCTGCAACCGCCAGAAGCTTTGAATCATCAGGGTCGCGCCACTGAGCAGAATCGCTGAGAGCGCCACCTGCGCCACAACGAGCGCTCGACGCCACAACTGACTCTGCCGCCCTGCCGACGCGCCGCGCGCCGCTTCCCGCAGGGCCCCGCGCGCGTCGGCCCGTGCCATCCGTATGGCAGGCGCCAGCCCGAACAGCACTCCCGTGGCGACGGAGATAACGAGCGCGACTCCGAGCGTGTGGAGATCGAGGTGGATGGCGCTGGCCCCGCCGGGGATCTGCGTGAGCGTGTTGGCGGGAATCAGCGTCACGACGAAACCCAGCGACCACGAGGCGATGAGCACTCCCGCGACACCGCCGAGGCCCGCAAGCAGCAGACTCTCGGTGAGCATCTGTTGCACGATGCGTCGCCGGCCTGCGCCCAGCGCGAGCCGGATCGTGACTTCCCGATCCCTCGCCAGTGCCCGTTCAAGCAGCAGGCTGGCCAAGTTCGCACACGCGATCAGCATGACCATCGCCACTGCGGCGAGGAGGATCAGCGACGTCGAGCGATACGTGTCCAGCCAGGCTTCGTGCAGTGGCATGGTGCGGAACGTCCAGCCCGCGTTCGTAGCGGGATACTCCAGCGCCAGCCGGCGGCCGATCGTGTCCAGTTGCGCTCGCGCCTGATCCACCGAGACGCCCTCGGCGAGCCGCCCGATCGCGCCAACGCTGTGAGCCACGCGGTTGGTCAGCAGTGCGGGATCGAATCCGGCGACCCAGACCGCCGCATCCCACATGCTGAAGTCGGGGGGCAGTATGCCCACGACCGTGTAGTCGAAGCCATCGAGGGTGATCGTGCGGCCCACCATCGCAGGATCCTGTGAGAATTGCCGCACCCAACCGGCGTGGCTGAGCATGGCGGCCCCTACGCCGCCCGGCTGCTCGTCCTCCGGCAGGAAAGCACGACCCCGTTGCGGCTGCACGCGGAGAACGGAGAAAAATGTGCTCGAGACGTTGACCCCAATCACCGACTCTGTAACGGAGCGGCCGGTCAGAATGAAGCGGGCACCGCGGTGCATGGCCATCCACTCGAACGCGCGGCTCTGACGCGAGAGATCGACGAAGTTGGCGGGCGCTGCGGCCTCGCGACGGCCGGCCGGGCTCAACTCGCCAATGAACATCAAACGTTCGGGATCATCGAACGGCAGTGGTCTGAGGGCAATGCCCCGCACGACGCTGTACACGGTCGTCGTCGCGCCAATGCCGAGCGCGAGCACCACGATGGCCGTGGTCGTGAAGGGGCGGCTTCTCCGGAGCGTCCGGCACGCGTAGCGAACGTCGCCCCAGAGCACATCGAGCCAGATCGTCCGCACATCGCGCACGGCTTCTCTCGTTTGGGTCAGGCCACCGAGATCGCGCAGCGCCATGCGTCTCGCCTCGGAGATAGATATGCCGCGCGCAATGTGCGCATCGACCTCCTGCTCCACGTGAAACCGCAGCTCGTCTTCGACGTCAGCACTGATCCTGCGCCGTCGAACGATCCCGTAAGCGTATGCGACCAATCGCGCAAGCATTGCAGGCCTCCTGCGCTTCCCGCTAATGGTCTGGTTTCATCCAGCCTGCAGGATCCGCCGTATCGAAAGCGCGAATTGCTCCCAACTGGCCGTCTCGTTCTCCAGACGGCGGCGGCCCGCTGGGGTCAATCTGTAGACTCGGGCACGACGGTTGTTCTCCGAAGCGGTCATCTCGGATGCGACGTCACCGTTCAACTCGAGTCGATGGAGAGCCGGATACAGGGACCCCTGGCTCGCATTCAACCCATCGCGGGAAATCTGTCGAATACGGTGGGAAATACCCCAGCCGTGGTTAGGGGCGAGGGTCAGGATTTTGAGAATCAGCAGGTCGAGCGTGCCCTGCAAGAGATCGGTTTTTGGCACGGATGTCCTCTCGTCCTTCGAGAGAAGTATGGAGGCGTTCCCCTCGGAGGTCAAGAGGGATCGAAATCCGCGGACCCAAACGTTCGCCAGTTGGAACCGCGTTCGCGAATGGCTCAGGCGGCTCGAGGCTGTCCGTCGCAAGTAGCTACGTAGAACGCGGAGGTGTCCCCCGCAAACTAATTACGGAGATGCTCATCGAACCACGCGATTACGCGCGTGAGCGCATCGCGCTTGTTGTGACGACTCCAGGATTGAGGGTCGTGGTCTTCGCCACGGTACTTCACGTAATCCACGCGTCGGCCCAGCTTGGATAGGCCCACGTAGACCGCGTCAGATTGTGGTGTCCGCTCGAGGTCCGCGTCGCCCTGTAGAAGGAGCAGCGGAGTCTTGACCTTATTCAGCCACAGAAAGGGCGAGTTGCGAACGTATTGCTCCGTGGCCTCCCATGGCGCTCCCTTCATCTCGAACTCTGATGGCACCACGAAGGTCTGCGTGGCGCTGGCGTCCGGAAGCATCGTCGAATAGAGGCTCAACAGGTTCGCGGGACCCGCGCTGGAGACGGCTGCTCGGAACCGGTCTGATTGCACGAGCAACGAGAGCGCCGCATATCCGCCG
>JAIVJE010000463.1 GCA_020200195.1 Acidobacteriota bacterium
CACCTGTACTCGTCGGAACGGTTGTTGTCGACGAACGAGCGCAACACGTCGAAACCCTCGCGCGTGCTGAAGTAGTAGGCGTTGCGTGCCTTCGTCATCGCGACGTCGGCGGAAAAGACCGTGGCGTCTGGCATCCGGAACACGGCGAGCAGTTCTCCAGCTTCGTCCGAGATGCCGATCACCATCCGCGTCGGCTGGCTGATAGGCAGGCGAATCTGGGCCCTCGTCCTGAATGCAACCTCCACCGACTGATCGATGATGCGCCGGACCTCCTCGACGCTCAGCCCGCCGGGTATTGTGCTGCCGCGTGGACCCAGGACGTAGTTCTCGGGCGCCTGCAAGCCATCGCGCGGAGGAACGACCAGGCGGCCGGACGAGAAGAGTCCCGGCACGGAACCGGGCGGCCTCGAACGCAGGGTGCGGCGAATGCACGGAATGTTCGTGCAAGTGCCGAAAAACGGTAGCCGTAGCCCGTCGATGAAGACCGCGCCGGGGTTTCCCAACGGCTCCGAGAAATCCATGCCCCTTCCGGCGCCGGCCGCCGCCGCGGTCGCCGCGTACTCGGCAAAGTCCGGCCGCACGCCGGCCACGCCGACTCCCCCAATCACTTTGCCGCCGCGATAGATCGGGATGCCGCCAGGGTCGACGGGCACCGTGGCCGGGTTGTCCTGACCGGCGTCGAGGACGTCCGCTTTCCCGGTGGTGATTCCCACTGACGTCAGCACGTTGCCTTCGAGGTCGAGCATCGGTCCACCGCGGGCGCACCCGCGCGTGTCCCCCGGTTCGCACGGAAGTGGCGTTCCGCCGGCGCCTTCGCCGAATATCCCCGCGATCGATTTCGGGCGCGGGAACGGGGCGTTGAAGATGGCATCGCCCGTGTCGTCCACCTTGCACCCGCGGTTGATGTTCTCTACACCGTAGAGCGCCGCGTTGCCGGTGTTCTTGATCCCAGGCGGGAAATGGATGCCGCTGATGAACCGCACCGTGCGAGACGACAATGGCGCCTGGTCGTTGGCAAACAGCGCCGCGGACCGCGCGACGGACACGGCGATGTCGGGCGTGCGCTCATCGGCCTGCGGGCGCGTATACACCCCGACGATGTTGCCGGTCCGATCCACGACCGCGGCGGCGAGCGTGTCGTCGCCGAGGGCCGTAGCGGCAATGACGAGTACCGCCGACACATCGGCTGACGTCAGGATCTGCGCGACACCGCCGGCACGGTCCGACGGTGTGTTCTGCGATCGCAGTGTTACGGCCGTCACGGCCGCGAGCGCGAGAATCATAGTCGCGAGCTTCACCAGGTTGCTCCGGCGCATAGTCTAATGCGGGATTGTTTCGCGATGCGAGAAATGACCGGCGCGCGCCCCGCGGCGGCCGCGCGTAGGCAGACCGCGCGGAGCGTGTTACGCTTGATCGTCGTCGTGCATGAGGTATTTATGTTGAGAACCCTATCGATATGGTCCGGGTTCGCCCTGACGGCGCTGGCAGCGTTGGTGGCCGTCGTGGGGGCGCAGACGCCGCAGCCTGAGACCGGGCTCAAAGTCGGCGATCTCGCGCCGCCGTTCGCGCTCCAGGGTTCTGACGGCAAGATCCACAGGCTCGCGGACTACAAGGGCAAGACGGTCGTGCTCGCCTGGTTTCCTAAAGCGTTCACTGGTGGCTGAACGGCCGAATGCAAGTCGCTCCGTGAGAGCGGCGACGCGCTGAAGGCCTTCGACGTCGCCTATTTCACTGCCAGCGTGGACGACACCGAGACGAACAAGAAATTCGCCGAGAACGTCGAGGCTGATTACCCGATCCTCAGCGATCCCGAAAAAAAGGTCGCCGCCGCGTACGGTGTGGTCACGCCGGAGCGCCAGCTGGCGGCCCGCTGGACCTTTTATATCGGTCCCGACGGAAAGATCCTGGCGATCGATCAGAAGGTCAGCCCCCGCACAGCCGGCGCGGACATTGTGACCAGACTGCAGGAGCTGGGGGTCAAGAAGCGCTGACGGCCCGCGGCGTCATTACACAGCTGCGCGGGGGAGTGCAGGTCCAGCACACCCCCCTGACGCCGCTCAACCGAATCAATCCCTCAAGCTGCAGCGGAGCAGAGGTTTCCGTTCGTCTGGCCCGCGGCACGCCCGTGCACCCTCGCACCGTGTGGCTCTGCGCCCACGTGGTCCCGTCATCGGCATGGTGGCTGTAACGGCTGCGGTCGCCGTTTTGTCTGCCGCCCCAGTTCTGCTCGAACCGCTGGGCGGGACGCCCGTGTTTCCCGCATCGAACTGGTGGAACCTCGACGTCAGCGGGGCACCCATCGATCCGCGCTCCGCGCAACTCATCGCCTGGATCAGCGGACGGACGTCGGCGAACACCACCGCTGTACGGCCGCTCCACCCCGACTTCGGTCCGCCTCCGTATGGCATCCCCTACGTCGTGGTGGGCGCGGAGCAACCGCGCGTGCCGCTGACGTTTGTGGCATACGGAAGCGAAAGCGACACCGGCGCGCCAGGTCTCCCCGGCTATCCAATCCCCGTCGAGGCGCAGACGCAGCCGCACTACATCGAAGGGAACGTGCCCGGCGGGGGAGTATCAGGCGACCGTCACGTGCTCATCATCGATCGCGACCGGCGCCTGTTATACGAGACGTTCGCGACGCGCTGGAACAGCGGGCTCGCGAGGTAGGAAGCCGAATCGGGCGCGATCTTCAATCTCAGCACGAACGACCGCAGGCCTGAAGGATGGACGTCGGCGGATGCCGCCGGCCTCGCGATTTTTCCCGGTCTCGTGCGATACGACGAGGTGTTCGGGTCCGGGGAAATCACACACGCATTGCGAGTCACGACGCGCGCCAGCAATGGCTTCGTCTGGCCGGCGTCGCACGCGGCAGGCACGAACTCGAGCGCGCCTCCGATGGGCGCGCGCCTCCGCCTCAAATCATCACGCGATATCTCGGCATTCCCAGCGAGCGCGCAGAAGATCTTTCGCGCGATGAAACGCTATGGCCTCATCGTCGCCGACAACGGGTCGGACATGTACATCACCGGAACGATGGATGCGCGCTGGGATAACGGTGTTCTGAACCCCGCCTTCCGCGGTCTGACCGCGGACGACTTCGAGGTCATTCACCTCGGATGGCGTCCATCCGGCGCTCCGCGGCGGCCAGCGAATCTCCGGATCATCCGTTAGCGCGACGTAATCTGTATCACGGGCGCTATGTCTCCCGGGCCCGCGTCCCCCTGGTAGTAGACACCCTCCAGGAAGAGTCCTGCGGCGGGCGCGGTCAGCGCGGCCGGGTTGCTGCGCCGGTCATTTGCCGGCAGCGCGTTCAGCAGCCCCGCGGCGTCCTTCGCCCGCATATCACCGCGCCCCACCGCAGCCAGGACGCCGACAATGCGGCGGACCATTTTCCAGAGGAAATGCGAACCCTGAATCCGGATCAGGATCAGTGCACCGGCCTCGACGATCTCCAGGCCCTCGACCAGCACCAGCGTGGACTTCTCGCCAGGCTCATCGTCTGTGAATGATTCGAAGTTCTTCATCCCGACGAAGCCGACGGCTGCGTCGCGCATGGCCTCCACGTTCAACGGTTCACGCACCCACCACACGAACGATTTGGCGAATGCCGTGCGGCGCCGCGAGATCTGGTAC
>JAIVJE010000170.1 GCA_020200195.1 Acidobacteriota bacterium
AGCCAGGACCCGCTGAACTATCCGATCCGACTCAACAACAAGCTCGCGGCGCTCCAGGGCATCGTGGAAAGCGGCGATTCGAAACCGACGGCGCAGTCCTACGTGGTGTTCAAGGAGCTTTCCGGCCGCCTGGACGCTCAGCTCCAGCAATTGGAAACACTCGTGAAGCGCGACCTCACGGCATTCAATGCGCAGCTTGCGACAGCGAAACTGGAGCCGATCAAGGACGGTGTACCGCCGGTGGTGGCAGCTGGAAGTGGGTAAACGTTCAGGGTTCAACGTGCATCGTTCACCGTGCGGTGCGACGTTCTGCGTTCAACGTGCGGCGTGCGGTGCGACGTTCGACGTTCCGGTTCTACGTGCGACGTGCCCACGTGCGATCGGCGTTCGGCAGCATGCGACGGGTCGCCTGCGCGTCGCGGTGAGTCGCGCGCACGTGGCACGTCGCCCCTCGCACGTGACCCGTCGCACCGCACAGTGCACGTCGCGCGTCGTACGTCGCACCGCAGGTTGAACGGTGCACGTTGAACGGTGTACGTCGTCGCGCCCGTTCATAGTACAGTTCCCCTCCATGCCGAAGATCGGCGCGAGCAGCCATGGCGAATCCCGGCTCCGGATGCTGCGCCTCGTTCGGCGCGGCGATCGGCATGATCCCAAGGACCTCACCGTCTCCTTTCGCTTCGAGGGAGACTTTGCCGCGGCGTTCCAGGACGGTGCACAAGATGGCCTCCTGCCGGGTGAGACGCTGAAAAACCTCGTGCATACTGTCGCGCGCGAGCGCGCTGGCGGCGAGATCGAACCGTTCGGCCTCGCGTTGTGTGAGCGGGTGCTCGACGGCCATCCGCGGATTACACGTGCCCGCGTCGAAATCGCCGAGCAGCCCTGGCATCGGCTCGACGCCCGCGGAAAGCCGCAGGGTCGCACGTTCGTCGCCGGCAGTCCTGAACGGCGCACCGCAACGATTACCAGCAACGGACGACAGGTGGCTGTTGTCTCGGGCCTCGATCACTTCACCGTGATGCGAACATCGGGGTTTACGACAGCTGTGCGCGACCCGCATGACGACAGCGCGGACGACGGCGCGGAGGATTTGTTACAGCGGCTGCTGGTCGGGACGCTGGCGGCGCGATGGACCTACACGAGTCCCGACGTGACTTTCAGCGTCTACCGTCAAGGCGTGCGCGCGGCGATCGTGGAAACGCTGGCCTGGCACGTCGGGCGTTCGGTGCAGCACACGCTCTACGCCATCGGGGACGTGGTCCTGGCCTCGTACCTGGAAATCGCCGACGTCACACTGTCGTTACACGAGCGGCCGTATCGTCCCGCCGACCTGTTCCGCGCCGGAGTGGAAAACCCCGACGACCTGTTCATTGCCGTCGAAGAGCCTCTGGGTGTGGTCGAGGTCACCGTCGAACGATAAGGCGCCAGCGTGCCGGACGTTACACATCGAACGTTGCACGTCGCACGCGCACCTTGCACCTTGCACCCGCACGTCCCACGTCGCCCGTAGCACGTCGCACCGAACGTTGCACGTTGAACGTAGCACGTTGAACGGGCGACGCTGCCTGGTCCATAATGTCCTCTTCATGATTGTCGCGCGGAGGTTCCTGATCGGCGGACGCGTGCAGGGCGTGGGGTTCCGCTTCTTTGCGGAAGCACAGGCCGCGGTTGAAGGAGTGCACGGGTACGTACGGAACCTCCACGATGGACGCGTCGAGGCGGTCGTCGAAGGGGACGAGGAGGCGGTCGACCGCGTCGAGCGTGCGCTGCGACGCGGGCCTTCGGGTGCCCGCATCGATGCGTTCGTGGTCGAGTCGGCGGCACCGACGCGCCGCGCGACAGGATTCATGATCCGCTGAACCGATCGCCATTGAATCAGATAGAAAGGTGTTGATGGACGTCCTCAAGACACGGATCCGCCACGTCCCGGACTTTCCGAAGACCGGCATCCTTTTCTACGACGTGACGACGCTGCTGCGAGACCCGGAAGGATTCCGGCTGGCGATCGACTCCATGGCAGGCCCGCATCGTGGCAAGGGGATCGACGTCGTCGTCGGAATCGAAAGCCGGGGCTTCATACTGGGCGCCGCGGTCGCCGACCGGATCGGGGCCGGATTCGTCCCCGTTCGAAAGCTCGGCAAGCTGCCTTCATCGACCGTTCGCGCGACGTACGAGCTCGAGTACGGCACCGACAGTCTCGAGATGCACAGCGACGCGGTTCAGCCGGGGCAGCGGGTCCTCATCGTGGACGACCTGCTCGCGACCGGCGGTACCGCGCGCGCGACGCTGGGCTTGGTGAAGCAATTGGGCGGGCAGGTTGCAGGTTTGGTGTTTCTGATTGAGCTGGTTGCTCTCAAGGGCCGCAGCAAGCTGGAAGGCGAGCAGGTTGGCGCCGTCCTTCAATACTGATCGACGAACACCAGCACCCTGATCGAGGGGCAACAGAGTGTGACGGCCTCGATCATGCTTTCGGTTCCACTGACGGAGCGCAAAGAGGCAAACCGTCAGAAAACAGGTCGGCGCGGTATCGAAGCGAACCAGCGGACTACAGATGATTAACCAGGACCCGCCCCAGAATCCTCCCTCGTGACCTAAATGTTCGGCTGGCCCGATGAGGCTGGCGTGGCAGGGCAAAACCCTCAGGGTCTACACATGCGTTACGTGCGGCGCCAGTCTGAACGTAGCTGACACTGGCCAGCAACCTTCTGCTCGGGCTCCGGAGGATTCCGACGGCAATCCCCGAAAATAATCGTTACGGTGTGACCGCATCCTTGCTCGTGCGCTGGGTCCGTCACAGACGCGAAGCATGACCCCCGCGTCGCCGGGTGCGAGCAGCAAGGTGCGCTAGAATGGGCTGTTTTGCCATGCGCCCGTAGCTCAGCAGGATAGAGCACCGGTTTCCTAAACCGGGGGTCGCAGGTTCGAGACCTGCCGGGCGCGCCACACGGAGGATGCAGGAGATAGGAGGAGAGGAGTCAGGAGGACACGTCCTGCCTCCTATCTCCTGTTCCCTGACAAGGATCATGAAAAGTACCGAACGCCACAAGCTGAAAGAGAACGAATTCGCGCGCACGGTGTCGCACGCGCGCGACATCATCGACAGCCGCCGCCGGGACATCGCGATGGGGCTGCTGGCTGCCGTCGTCATGATCGCCGCGGTAGCCGGCTACGCCTGGTGGCGACAGTCCCGCAACGCCCAGGCGAACACGCTGCTGGCGTCGGCGCTCGCGGTGTACGCGGCGCCGGTCGTTCCGGTCGCGGCTCCCGCACCCGGCAGTCCTGTACCGGTGCCGCAGCCAGGCACGTTCCAGACACAGCCAGCGAAGCTCGAGGCGGCGCTGCCGAAATTCCTCGAGGCGGCGGATCGGTACCCGAACACGGACGCGGGTATTACCGCGCGGTATCATGCCGCAGGCATTCTGGCGCTCCAGGGGAGACACGCCGAGGCGGAGCAGCGCTATCAGGAGGTCATCGACAAGGCCGGCAAGCGCATCTACGGGCGCACGGCGCGCCTCGGACTCGCCAACGTGCAAGTCGCGCAGAAAAAGTTCGACAGCGCGATCGCGATCTACACGGACCTGACTCGCGACACAGGCTCGCAGATTCCGGTCGACAGCGTGCTCATTCAGCT
>JAIVJE010000464.1:0-3627 GCA_020200195.1 Acidobacteriota bacterium
ACTATCTTCCCGCCTTCATGCTGATCGCGCTCGCGGAACCGCCGGAGGGCGCGACCTCCAAACTGGGAGATGTCCCTCGTGGACGTGGCAGCCACGATGCTGAACCCGCCGCGGTATCGGCCGGAAGTGCACGCGCTCGAGCAGACGTTGACGCCGCCCGCGCTCCAGAGCACGTCGCCGGAAGCGACCGCGCGCCTGCGCGCGTGGTGGGACGACCGGATGCAGGGGTTCACACGTGCGCAGCGCGACGCGATTGTCGCGTTCCTGACCCGCATGCAGGAGCGCCGCGCCGACGACGAGGGGCAGCACGCGCTGGACCATTGGCGGACGTCGGTCCCTTATCCTTGACATTTAGTAAATGCCGTTTACTTTCAAATGCGCTTCGATGCGCATCGTGATGACCAATACCCTCGGCGTCCGCTCGGTCCCCGCGGGTAGGAATCCGTCCCACGCGTTCCGCGGGTTGTCACTGTCCCGTAGGCAATCGAAACGTGACGGTGGTCCAATCGCGTGCTGGCCCGATCCGTGCCTGCGGTCGCCGTGTGCCTGCAGCTTGCGCGCGCGGCGGCCGCACAGGATGCCCAGCCAGCTGCCAAGCCGGTTCAGCCTGCGAGGCAGCGGATCGAGATCGTTCGCGTGAGCGAGCCCCCCAAGCTCGAAGACTACCTTTCGAGTGAGCGGCGCGGCGGCACGCGCATCGAGGGGTTCCTGCAGCGCAATCCCGGGGACCTGACGCCGGTCAGCGAAGCAACCGAAGCGTTTCTCTCGCATGACGAGACCACGCTGTATGCCGTGTTCGTCTGCCGGACGGCCAAACCGTCCACGATCCGCGCCCGCATGGCGCGGCGCGAGGCGGTCTTCGGCGACGATTTTGTCGGGCTGTTCCTCGACACGTTCAACGACAAGCAGCGCTCGTACATGTTCATCGCGACGCCGCTCGGCATCCAGGCCGACGGCATCACGACCGACGGATAGGGCGACGACATGAGCTTCGACGCGGTGTGGCGCAGCCGTGGCCGCCTCACCGACTTCGGCTATGTCGTGTGGATGGCGATTCCCTTCAAGAGCATCCGGTTTCCTCCATCCAGCGGTCCACAGACGTGGGGCGTCGCCCTGATGCGCTCGATTCCGGTCAACAACGAAGAGTCGTTCTGGCCCGGCATCACCCAGCGGATCAGCGGATTCTCGTCGCAGCTCGCGGAAGCGCGCGGATTCGACAATGTGTCGCCGGGGCGGAACCTGCAGGTGATTCCGTACGCGACGTTCACCGGCGCCCGGTTTCTCGATACCGCGCTGCCGGCCTTCGACAGCGAGACCGAGGGACGCGCGGGAGTCGACGCCAAAGTCGTCGTCCGCGACGCGTTGACGTTTGATTTCACCGCGAATCCGGACTTCAGCCAGGTCGAGTCCGACGAGCCGCAGGTGACCGTCAATCAGCGGTTCGACGTCTTCTTTCCGGAGAAGCGCCCGTTCTTCCTCGAGAATGCCGGTTTCTTTCAAACACCGATCAACCTGTTCTTCTCGCGGCGGCTGCGCGATCCGCAGCTCGGGGCGCGTATGACCGGCAAAAACGGGGCGTGGGCGGTCGGGGCCCTGACGATGGACGATCGTGCGCCGGGGCGGTCCGTGGACCGCAGCGATCCGCTGTTGGGGGATCGGTCCTTCAACGCGCTCGTGCGCGCACGCCGGGAGTTCGGGCAGTCGAGCGTCGGTACGCTCGTCACGAGCCGCGACTTCGGTCCGTCGTCCAATCGCATCGCGTCGGCGGACACACGCTTGCGCTTGAACCCGCGATGGTTCTTCACGGGCCAGGCAATCATGAGCGACACGACGACGTTAAGTGGCGCTTCGCGTGCAGGTACGGCGTACTCCGCGTCGTTGAACAATTCCGGACGGCGCTTCAATTACGACCTGAACTACCAGGACATCGGCGCCGGGTTTCAGGCACCGCTCGGTTTCGTGCCGCGCACCGACATCCGTCAGGCGACGAGCTTTGCGTCGTACCGGTGGCGTCCCAAACGCGGGCCGGTGATCGCGTACGGACCGAACTCGTTCCTGCAGAGAACATGGAATCGCAGCGGCGAGCTGCAGGACTGGCTGGTGCGGTTTCCATTTCAGATCGACTTTCGGCGCCAGACCGGCGTGTTCATGCGGCGGGCGGAGAGCCTCGAGCGGTTCGCCGGCCTCGAGTTCCGCCAGCACGAGAACTTGATCAACGGGTACACCAGTTATCTGAGCTGGGTCGACATGTCGTTCTTCGTGGCAACCGGCACCCGGCCGAATTTCTTCCCGGCGCCAGGCGGGCCGCCGGCGCTCGCCAACTACCGTGACGCCCTGCTGTCGCTGACGTTCCGTCCGACATCGAACCTGCTGATCGACGAGACTTACTTGTACAGCCATCTCGGGGCGCGCCCCGAAAGCGGCCACTCCGGCACGATCTTCGACAATCACATCGTCCGGACGAAGGTGAACTACCAATTCAACCGCGAGCTGTCGGTCCGGGCGATCGTCGATTACAACGGCGTGCTGTCCAACGCGGCGCTCGTCGCCCTGGATCGAACCAAGCACCTGACGGCCGACATCCTGATGACGTATCTTGTGAGCCCCGGCACGGCCCTCTATGTCGGGTACACGGACGGTTACGACAACGTCGCGCTCGACGTCACCGGCCGTCTCCGGCCGACGCGAAACCCCACAACGTCAACCGGCCGGCAGTTCTTCGTCAAGACCAGCTATCTCTTCAGGTTCTGATCGAAATCGGGCCTCGGGAGGAGCCATCGCGCGTCACATTTGCAAAACAGGCGCGGCCGGTCATCTAATAGGGGCCGCCAATGCCTGCCTCGAGTGCCCGGCTGCACGCCGCGGCCCTGTGCGGATACGCGTGCGTAGCGGTCCTCTTCTCATGGCCGCTCCCCCTCCATCTCAACGAGGTGCTGCCAGGCAGGCCATCCGGCGACACCGGGGTCTATATCTGGAACCTGTGGCTGTTTCGTCATGAGATTGTTGCCCACCAGACATTCCCGTTCTTCACCCTCGAAATCCTGTCGCTCATGCCGCCCGTGCCGCTCGCGCTGCACAACTACACCACCTTCGCGAACATCGTCGCTTTTCCCATGCTTCCGGTGCTGGGCACCGTTGCCACGTTCAACGTCCTGACGATCGGCAGCGCCGTTGTGACGGCCTACGCCATGTTCGTGCTGGCGCGTTTCAGAACCGGGGATGCGGTGGCCGGGTGGATCGGAGGGCTGCTGTTCGGTTTCTCGCCGTTCCTGATGGCGCGCTCCACCGAACATTTCAGCCTGGTGATGGCAGCGCCGCTGCCGCTGTTCTCGTGGGCCATATACCGCGTGGCGGAGCAGCCGACGCCGCGCCGCGCGGCGGCTGCCGGAGGCATCGTGGCGTGGGCGTACCTCTGCGATCCGTACTACGCAGTCTTCTGCATCCTCATGGCGTGCTTCTCATACGCGTACGCGTTGGTCTGGCTGGAACGCCGCCCATCGCCTGACGTGCCATGGTCGCCGTTGAGATGGACGTCGTTCATCGATCTGACGCTCCTGTGTCTGGCCGGGTTGATGGTGGGTGTCCTGCTTCGGGGTGGCGGGCGAGTGGACTTGTTCGGTGCACGTG
>JAIVJE010000464.1:3662-8386 GCA_020200195.1 Acidobacteriota bacterium
GTGTCCTGGTGCTTGCGCCGCTCGTGTATGCGATGGGTGCCAGCTTCGGAGAGCATCAGTGGATCAGCCCGAAGGTGTTCTGGCGGAGCAGCGCGCCAGGCGTCGATCTGCTGGCCTGGATCATCCCGAATCCGCTCCACCCTCTCTTTGGCGGTTGGGGCTCGTCGTGGCTCCAGACACTCCCGAACGGTTTGGTCGAGAACGTCGCATCAATTCCCTGGGTCGCGGCGGCAGTCATCCTGCTCGCTGCGGTGGCGGCACGATCCCGTCCGCCGCGTGCATGGGTTGTGTTTACGGCCTTCTTCGCCCTGCTTTCACTCGGTCCGTTCGTCCGGGTGGCGGGGCATACGACATACGTACCCACGCCCTGGGCGCTGTTGCGCTACCTGCCCGTGGTGGGAGCGGCAAGGATGCCGACACGCCTTACCGTGCTCGTCATGCTCGGAGTCGCAATGCTCGTCGCAATGGCCGTGCGGGAACTGCGCGTCCGCGCCGCGCGTCCATGGGTTCCCGCGACGGTCGTGGGGCTGCTCCTGTGCTTCGAGCTGCTTCCTGCACCACGGCCTGTGTATTCGGCGTACGTACCGGAGTTCTACAAGACGATCATCGCCGCCGATCCGCGTCCCGTCCGGGTCCTGACCCTGCCGCTGGGGCTGCGTGACGGCCTGAGCTCCCGTGGTGAACACTCGGCGGCCGCACAGTTCTATCAGACTGTGCATGAAAAACCGCTGATAGGCGGGTACATGTCGCGACTGCCGCGCCGCCACGTGCGGGGGTATCGCGGCATGAAAGTAATCAGGGCACTGATGGATCTCAGCGAAGGCCGACGAATCAATCCTGCTCGGCTCGAGGCGTTCATCGAGCGTGCCCACAGTGTGCTTCCTCAGCAGCGGATCGGGTATGTAGTGGTCGACACGACGCGTGCCTCATCCGAACTGATCGCGTTCGCGCGGGCCGCATACGATTTAGAGCTCGTCTCGACCGACGGGCCGCAGCACCTGTATCGGACCGAGCTCGCGAGCCCGCCGCCTGCGCGGTAACGGTTCAGCGGAACCGATAGAGACGGACTTCCGCGCCATACCACCGTGTGGACGCCACCGGCTCCAACGCGTTACTGCGATCGAGCGCCTCGATGACGCTGGAACACACGTCAGTGCTTGGCTCGAACGCGCAGTTGTACGTCAAGTGTGTCGCACCCAGGCGTCGCAGCGTCGTCAGCGACTTTGCTGACGGTAATGTCGTCCTCGCATCCAGCAGCGCCCCACTGTAGTCGGTGAATCCACTGTAACCACCCAGCAAGCTGGCCCAATGAAAAGTCGAGAAGTACATGAAATCGATGTCGTGATCGGCCGGAAACTCGGCGAGTACGTCCTCGGCCTTGACCGACGCATAAATGGCTGGGGGAGATGAATAGTAGTCCTGCAGGCGCAGGGAGGGACGAAGATCCCAGAGCACGAGTGCCGCCAGGAGAGCGGTTGTCAGGTTCTGGCGACTCTGCGTCTTGGCTATGACGCCGATTAATCGGTGAGCACCATAACCTGCCAAGAGTGCGAGAAGGCACCCGAGGACGGCATCGAAGCGCGCCGGCACACGCACACCGCGATATGGCGGTACATAGCGATAAAGATCATCGTACGTCAGCCCATTCAGACCCAGTGACCAGTCGAATACCAGTGCCGCTGACACAAGAACCGCTGCTACAGGCACAGACAGCGGGGGCACGACTCCCGCGGCCGCGAGTGCCAGCGCAGACACACCGTGGAAGAGTTCCCGTTCGTTCTGCGCGCCCTCTCGGGACAGCCATGTGTAATTTGCGAGTCTCGAATTCGGGTAGCCATAGTCAGATGGGATCGCGCTACCCTGCCGGATCTCCCGTAGCGGACGGCCACGTGCTGTGCGCGTCTGGAGGTACGGAAGGGAGACCAGAGCTATGACACCGACGCTCACAGCCAGTGCGAGGACGCCGGCCACGCTCAGCCTGCGAGTGATCCTCGGTCGCCATCCACACACAAGTAACGCCGTGAATGGGGTGAGCATCGTAGACAGCATGATGCCCAGATACAGTGATGCGAGCCATTGAAGTGCGACCGTCATGCCGAGGAACACGCCGGCAGAGGGGCCTGGCGTCGCCACCAGCTTGAGAACGGCCAGCATCGCGAGCGGCACGAACATGGAAAACTGCAGCTCCATGTGGCTGTAGTGCTCGAAATGAAACGGGTACCACGTGCCGATCAGCGCGGCAATCAGTGCGGCGCGCGGATCGCTAGTCAACCTCCATGACGCATACGCCTGCGTCGGGCACTCGACGAAGGTGGGTCACGTGCGGCCAGATCCACACAATGGATCCAAGCACCGCTGCCAGCGCGCACGTGATTACTGGCCGGTCAACACGCGGAGCCGCTTTGAACCTGGCGAGCGACGTGTCCAATTCCGCGCGAGGCAGCGCGGGCAAAGGCGGACTGCGACGGTCTCTCAGTAGGCGCAGCACCAGGTGGCTGTCCCCATCGTAGGATCTGATGGTCCTGACTACGATCCGGAGCCCGCGTCGCTACACTCAATCTCGGTCCACCGGAGCCAGTCCATCGCCGGTTCTCCGATCGGCGCGCCTGGCGGGGCGGACGGGATCTCCATCCGCGGAATGGGTGCCGAGGGGCGCTCGAGAAAGCGCTTGATGTCGGCCGCCAGCAGCTGCGCGTGCGCCCCGTCGCCGGAGTCGGCCGGCACGGTCCCGAGGCCTATCCGCTGGCGCAGTTTCCACGTCGCTATCGCGCGGACCTGCGACATCGGCGATTCAGTCGTCAGCGTCATCAGATGCTCCACGACGACACGCTGTGTCGCCCTCGCGATTTCCGCTTCGTACCGGTTCGCTGGCATCGCTTTGAACGTCGCCGCGACCAACCGATCGATCACCGCGTCGAGCCCGGGCAGGGTGTGATCGAGTGCGTGCTGCTCGACCAGACGGGCGGCGCGCGCGGGATTCAGCAGAAGCGATATCGTCAGGTCTGCCGCCACGACGGCGGGCGTGATCGCGTCGAACATCGATCCGGTGTACCGCGGAAACAGCTCTCGATGCGGGTCGTAGCCGGACGGCCGCGGCGGGAGGTTCTTCAGCACGGTAGCAGGCAGCGCCAGCTCTGACGGCTTCACCGTCTGCACCAGCGCGTCGATCGCCGCAATCTGATCGCCCGCGGGCACCGGCTTCAGGGGTTGCCGGCCGTCGCCACGCATCGCGTAGATGTAATGGATGCCGCCGACCGCGGACGCTGCGGCTTCTACCTGGTAGCGATGGTGAAGGTAAAGCGGGACGAGCACTTCTTCCATCTGCGCCAGCGGCTGTCCGCGCCGGATGGCCTGCTCGCCGAAGTTCGACAGCGCCGCGCGCCGCACCGCCATCATCCGCGTGAGCTCCACCGCGGGGTCGGTTCCGTTCGACCACTGATCGACGCGCGGGTTCACGCCGAGGTCCTGGTTGGTCATGTAGCGCAGGTCGCGCTTCCACGCCTCGTCCAGAATCTGCACGAGCGCGCGCGGTTCGTCGGTGCCGGCGGGGAAGTCCTGATACCCGAATATGATCGCCGCCTTGTCCCACTCGCCGATCCCGACGTCGTACACTTTCGAGTGCGTGTGTCCAACCTCGTGGGCCGACAACTGCCGGATGCGGGCGATGCCCCACTCGCGCAGCTCCGGCGGCGTCTCGTCGCCGGTCTTGTATGGACTGAGCAGGCCTTCAGCGATCAGGTAATCCTGCCTGATGCGCAGCGATCCCAACGTGACGACGCCTTTGATGATTTCTCCGGTGCGCGGGTCCGCGACGCTGCCGCCCGTGCTCCAGCCGCGCGTCGACCGGTGCACCCAGTTGATGACGTTGTAGCGGATATCCAGCGGGCTCACGCCGTCAGGCAGCATTTCCACCCGGAACGCGTTGCGATAACCGGCCGCTTCGAACGCCTGATTCCACCACCTCGCCCCCTCGAGCAACGCGCTGCGAATCGGCTCGGGCGCCCCGGGATCCAGGTAATACACGATCGGCTTGACCGCATCGCTGACGCTAGCCGACGGATCCTTTTTCTCCAGCCGGTGCCGCCGGATGAACCGCTGTGTCATCGGGCTGCCGAGCGGCGCCGAGTAATTCACGAACGACATTTCGCCAAAACCGGAGCGCGGGTCGAACACACGCGGCTTGTACTTGGCATCCGGGAGCTCGACGATGGAGTGATGGACGCGGAGGCTGGCGGCTTCGGCGGTCGCTGCGACGCTGCCCACGCCTTCGAAGAACTGGCCGCCCGGGCCGCCGCGCCCGCCGCCACCGGGGCCTGCGCCGCCCGGACCGCCGGCGCCAGCCGGCTGCCGTACGAACGTCAGTTCCGCTTCCATCTCTGTATTCTTGGGGAACGCCGTGGTCATCGGCATGTACACGGAGCTGCGGCCGGCTTCGAATCTGTAGGATCCGGGACGCAGCCGACCCGCGATCTCGTTCGCATCGCGCACGAGGAACTCCGTAAAGTCAACCAGAACACGTCCGGCCGTTGTGGCGCCGATCGGGAAAGCCCAGAGCACCGAGCGTGCGAATGCGTCGGTGACGGTCCGCGCTTCCGCCGGGTTGTCGGTGAGGGCCCTGAACCGGTAGTTCGGCTGGACCATCAGCAGCCGTGGACCCGTGCGCTCGAACTTGACGATGCGCGACCCGGTGAGCGCGCCGCGATCCAGGCCGAGGTCGTTCGAGC
>JAIVJE010000171.1 GCA_020200195.1 Acidobacteriota bacterium
ATCCGCACGCTCCAGGATCACGGCGTCCATCGCGGCCTCGACGTGCACATGGAGTTCACGGTCGTCTCGCTGCTCAAGGACGGACCGCGCGTGGCCGGCGTGTTCGGCTACGATCGCGAACGTGGCCGCTTCCGCGTCTTCAAGGCCAGAGCGACGGTGCTCGCGACCGGCGGCATCGGTCGCGCCTACCGCATCACGAGCAACAGCTGGGAAGGCACGGGCGATGGACACGCACTCGCCTACGGTGCGGGCGCCGAGCTCATCGACATGGAATTCGTGCAGTTCCATCCGACCGGCATGGTCTGGCCGCCGAGCGTTCAGGGCATCCTGGTCACCGAGGGGGTCCGGGGAGAAGGCGGCGTGCTGCGCAACAGCGCGGGCAAGCGTTTCATGTTCGACGATATCCCCGAGAACTACAGGTCGCAGACGGCCGACACCCCCGAAGAGGGCTGGAGGTACACGCAGGGGGACAAGGACGCCCGCCGTCCCCCCGAGCTGCTCACCCGCGATCACGTCGCCCGTTGCATCGTCCGGGAAATCAAGGAAGGCCGAGGAAGCCCGCACGGTGGCGTCTTCCTGGACATCTCCTGGATCAAGGAAAGGCTCTCGAACGCGCCCGAGCACATCCGCAAGAAGCTGCCCAGCATGTATCACCAGTTCAAGGAGCTCGCCGGCATCGACATCACCGCCGAGGCCATGGAAGTGGGTCCGACGACACATTACGTGATGGGGGGGATCAAAGTGGATTCCGACACGCAGATGTCGACGTTGCCGGGACTCTTCGCGGCGGGTGAGTGCGCCGCCGGGATCAACGGGGCGAACAGGTTGGGCGGCAACTCGCTCTCGGATTTGCTGGTCTTCGGCAAGCGGGCCGGTGAGTATGCGGCGGAATACGCGAAGGCGAACGGCGCCGTCGCCCTCGATGAGCGGCAGGTGGCCGCCGCGACGAGCTCCGCGCTCGAGCCGTTCGAGTGCGGCAGCGGCGGGGAGAATCCGTTCGCGGTTCAGCAGGATCTTCAAGCGATGATGCAGGAGCTCGTCGGCATCGTCCGGATGGAGGAGGAAATGCAGCGCGCGCTGCAGATCCTCGACTCGTTGAAGGTTCGGGCGGAACGCGCGGGCGCGACGGGGCACAGGGAGTACAACACCGGATGGCATGCGGCACAGGATCTGGTGAACCTGCTGACCGTCTCCGAGGCCATCACGCGGTCGGCCATCGAACGGAAGGAAAGCCGCGGTGGCCATTTCCGGCAGGACTATCCTGAGAAAGTTCCGGTGTTCGGCACGGTGAACATCGTGGTGCGCAAGGGCGCGGACGGAACCATGGAGATGGCGCGTGCCCCCATTCCAGAGATGCCTCCGGAACTGAAACAGGTGATCGAGGACAACAAGTAGAGCCTGGCGTCGGGCTCCAGCAGAGGACTCATGGCGACCGCGACATTCCGGATTTGGCGTGGCAATCGCGAGGCGGGGGCATTTCAGGACTACCGGACAGACATCAGCGAGGGCATGGTGGTGCTCGACGCGGTGCACCGCATCCAGGCGGACGAGGCGCCCGACCTGGCCGTGCGCTGGAACTGCAAGGCGGGCAAATGCGGATCATGCTCCGCCGAGATCAACGGGAATCCGCGCCTGATGTGCATGACGCGGCTGGATTCCATTCCGCTCGACCGTCCCGTGACGGTCGAGCCGATGAAGGCCTTCCCCGTCATCCGCGATCTCGTGACCGACGTTTCGTGGAATTATCGGGCGAAGAAACAGATCAAGCCGTTCAAGCCGCGGCCGGCAGACGCCCCCGACGGCACCTGGCGCATGGATCAGCGGGAAGTCGACCGGGTGCAGGAGTTCAGGAAGTGCATCGAGTGCTTCCTCTGTCAGGACATCTGCCACATCCTGCGCGATCATCAGCTTCATGAAGAGTTCATCGGACCACGGTTCCTCGTCTACACCGCCGCGCTCGAGATGCACCCGCTCGACACCGAGAATCGCCTGCGCGATCTGAAGGACACGCAGGGTGTTGGATACTGCAACATCACGCGATGCTGCACGAAGGTCTGCCCCGAGCACATCACGATCACGGAGAACGCGATTATTCCGCTGAAGGAACGCGTCGTCGACGAATTCTACGACCCGATCCGGAAGCTCCTTCGAGTATTCCAGTCATGATTGCCCTCAAACCACTGTCGCGTGAGGCAATTCCGGCGGCGCTCGAAAAAGCGGAGCGGTATCGGCTGCTCAATGAACCCGGTGAAGCCGAGAGCATCTGCCTGGACGTCCTGGCCACTGAGCCGGACAACCAGCCCGCGCGCGTCATGCTGGTGCTCGCGCTCACGGATCAGTTCGGCGATCAGCCTGGTGCGGGACACCGGGCGGAGGAAGTTCTCGCGGACATCCGCGACGACTACGAGCGCGAGTACTACCGCGGTATAGTCGCCGAGCGGCGTGCGAAAGCGCACCTCTCGCGCGGTGGGCCGGGCGGCGCGATCGGGGCGTACGAATGGCTCACCGAGGCGATGGAGGCATACGAGCGCGCCGAGGCCATCCGGCCGCCTGGCAACGACGATACGATCCTGCGCTGGAATGCCTGTGCACGCCTCCTCTTGCGACATCCTCACCTCGGCCCGGCCCCTGACGACCGGGGCGAGTTGCAGATGCTGGAATGAGTGCAACCTTCAGTCGCCGGTGACACATCAGGCGCTGCTGCCATGCCATCACGCCGCGACGTCTTGACGACGTCTCTGCTCCTGCCAGTGACGGAGCTCTTGTCACTGTCCCTGGCGCCCCAGCGCGCTGGCCCACGTGTGACCGTCATCGGCGCCGGGGCATTCGGCGGTTGGACGGCGCTCGAACTGGTCCGACGCGGGGCCCGCGTGACCCTGATCGACGCATGGGGGCCCGGTAACGCCCGGGCAAGCTCCGGCGGCGAAACGCGCGTCATCCGCGCGACGTATGGCACGCGGTCCATCTACACGGCAATGGCGGCGCGTGCGCTGGATCAGTGGCGTGCCCACGACGAGCGGTGGCAACGCCGATTCTTTCAAAAGACAGGCGCGCTGTGGATGTTCGGCCGAGACGACAGCTTCGGGCGGGCGTCGGTCGAGAGCCTGCGTGCCCGGCGCATGTCGGTCGAAGAGCTGACGCCTGCTGATGCGAAACAGCGGTATCCGCAGATCAATTTCGACGGCATCGCGTCCGTCGTGTACGAGCCCGATGCAGGCTATCTTCTGGCGCGCCGCGCGTGCGAGCACGTTGCCGAACGCGTCGTCGCCGAGGGAGGAACGTATCGGCAAGCGGCCGTCGCGGGTCCGGTCCGGATCAACGGGACGCCGCTGCGGCGGGTGACTTTGCAGGACGGCGGCTCGATCGAGGCCGACGCCTTCGTGTTCGCCTGCGGTCCCTGGCTGGGCGCGTTGTTTCCCGACGTGATCGGCGCGCTGGTGAAACCCACACGCCAGGAGGTCTACTACTTCGGAACCGCGCCTGGTGACACACGTTTTCAGGAGAGCCAGCTGCCCGTCTGGGTCGACTTTCGAGATCGGTTGTTCTACGGCATCCCCGGCAACGTCAACCGGGGATTCAAGGTGGCAGACGATACGGCCGGGCCACTGATGGATCCCACCAGCGG
>JAIVJE010000465.1 GCA_020200195.1 Acidobacteriota bacterium
CCGTGGCTTCAGGATCGATCGCTTGCTCTTGAGATAGAAGTTCTTCAGGAACAGGTTCTTGTTGTCTGCGAAGTGATTCAGCGAAACGAGCAGCCCCGTCTGCTGATAGTTGTTGTTGTTCCGCTGTGACCACATCGCCTTTGGAAGCGGCGGGTTCTGCTTGTACCAGGTCCGCGCGGTTTCGTTCGAGCTGAGCCGTCGCTCGATGGTGTCCGCGCCGCCGTTGCCGAACGTCTCGTAGAGTCGGCTGATGCCGTTGTGCGTCGCGGCAATGAACATGAGATAGCCGGGTGTCCACGTGTCGAAGGTTCCGTGCGTGAACACGCCGGGCATCCCGAACTTGGTCATCTCGGAGACGTTGTTCCATCCGATCATCTGCCACTCGTCGGTGAGGATGGGATCCAGCCACGCGTTGTACGGCCCGTCGCCGACGGTGTTGTCGTACAGGTACGCCACCGACTCGTGGAGATCGTGGAGCACCTGTGCCTTCCATCCGACGTAGGTGTTCAGCACGTTGCGGGTGAGGTTCAATGTAAGCGCCATCGCGTCGCGGTTGTTGTCGTGGGCGACGTATTTGCCCCAGTACAAAGTACTCGGCCAGTTCTTCCCCGGATTGGCCAGGTGCCAGCGGTAGATGTCGACCTGGCGGTCGCGACCGTCGACCTCGGCGACCGGCGTGATCAACGTCACGATCCGGTTGCGGATCTTCTGGATGTACGGGCTCTCGTCGACTGCGAGCCGGTAGACGAGCTCCATCAAGGCGGTCGGCGAGCCGGTCTCGGGCGAGTGAATCGCGCCCGTGATGTAGTAAACGGGCACCGACTGATCCACCAGGCGGTCCGCGTCGGCGTCGTTCATCCCAATCGTGCGGGGATCCGCCAGCTTCGCCAGGCGGGCGCGATTCTCGTCGAGCTTGGCGAGATTATTCTCGGACGACACCGCGACCGCGATCATCTCGCGTCCTTCTTCGGTCTTTCCGATCGAGTACACCTTCACGCGCGGACTGGCCTTTTCGACCATTCGCATGTACTCGTAGACCTCTTTGGAATACGGCAGCTTCCCTTGCGCGCCGGCAACGTCGCCGAGGACCGCCATCGGCGTTGGCACGGTTTTCGACGCCGGCAGGTAATCCACCAGCGGGGACGTGAAGGACGGCGCGGTCGTGTACTCCTTCATCTTCTTCGTGTAGGCATCGTCTACAGCCTGCTTGGGATCGCGGGCGTACGGATTGGACGGGGATTGTGCCGAACCGGACGTACCGGCGGCCCCGAGAAGGGCGCCCACGAGCGCAATGGTCGCTGTGCGTGTCATCGATGCCTCAGTTGCTATGAGCGGGGCAAGCGGGGTGAACGTCGGGAATTGTAACGAATTGCTCGCCCTCCCGTCGACTAGACGGGTGGAATCTCGGCGGGTATCGCGTCCGGATCCTTCGGCGGGATCGGGCCCATGATCGCCTTCAGTTCATCGGCCTCGATGACCTCTTTTTCGAGCAGGCGCAATGAAAGCTCGTCGAGCGTCTGGCGGCGGCCGCGGAGGACCTGCCGCGCGGTGTCGTGCGCTTCGGTCAGGATCCGCTTCACCTCGGTGTCGATCTTCAGCGCGGTCTCCTCCGCGTAGTTGCCCCGTTCCTGCATGAACGGCGTGTCGATGAACGCCGACCGCTTGTGGCCGTTGTAGTTGACGGCGCCGAGCTCGTCGCTCATCCCGAATTCCGTCACCATCGCCCGCGCGATATCGGTCGCGCGCTGCAGGTCGTTCTGCGCGCCGGTCGAGATCTCGCCGAACGCAATCTCCTCGGCGCTCCGGCCGCCGAGCAGGACAGCGAGCTGCCCGAGTAGATCCGATCGGGTCATCAGGTAACGATCCTCCAGCGGGAGCTGCATCGTGTAGCCGAGCGCGCCGAAGCCGCGTTGCACGATCGAGATCTTGTGGACGGGATCGAGGCCGGGGAGCAGCGTCGCGACAATGGCGTGGCCGGATTCGTGATAGGCGACAATGCGGCGCTCCTTGTCGCTCATGACGCGTTTCTTCTCGAGTCCTGCGATGACGCGGTCGATCGCTTCGTCGAAATCCTTCATCTCGACCGCGGTTTTGTCCCGGCGTGCGGCCAGCAGCGCGGCTTCGTTGACGAGGTTCGCCAGGTCAGCGCCGGCGAACCCCGCCGTCCGCGCCGCGATCACCTTGAGGTCGACGTTGTCCGCGATTATCACGTTCTTCACGTGGATTCGCAGGATGTCCTCACGCCCCCGTACGTCCGGCTTGTCCACCAGCACCTGGCGGTCGAATCGACCGGGCCGCAACAGGGCGGGATCCAGCACTTCCGGCCGGTTGGTCGCGCCCATGATGATGACGCCCTTGCGAGCGTCGAATCCGTCCATCTCGGCGAGAAGCTGGTTGAGGGTCTGCTCCCGCTCCTCGTGGCTTCCCATCGGGGTCTGGATGCGTACTTTCCCGAGCGCATCGAGCTCGTCGATGAACACGATGCACGGCGCCTTGGCCTCCGCCTGGTTGAACAGGTCCCGGACGCGCGCGGCGCCGACGCCGACGAACATCTCCACGAACTCGGAGCCGCTGAGGCTGAAGAATGGCACGTTGGCTTCTCCCGCCACCGCGCGGGCGAGCAGCGTCTTGCCGGTTCCGGGCGGCCCGACGAGCAGCACACCCTTCGGAATGCGTCCCCCGATGCTCGTGTACTTCTTGGGGGTCTTGAGGAACTCGACGATCTCGCGCAGCTCTTCCTCCGCTTCGTCCACTCCCGCGACGTCGCCGAACCGCACCTTCACGTCGTCTTCCGCGTAGATCTTCGCGCGGCTGCGCGCGAACGACATGACGCCCCCTTCCGCGCCCCCCATCCGCCGGAAGAAGAAGGTCCAAATCGCGATGAGGAAGACCACCGGAATGATCCACCCGAGCAGCTCGCCGACCCAACGGCTGGCGACCTCGCCGGTGTACTTCACGCCGCCTTTCTCGAGCTCTTCGATCAGCTTGGGATCTTCGATCCGAACCGCGTTGAAGGGACGCGCCTTCTGCGCACCCGCCGCCTTGATGGTGCCGTGGAGGCGGTCGGCGGAGACCGTCACGTCCTGCACTTTGCCTTCACGCAGGAGCGTCTTGAACTGACTGTACGGCACCGTCTCGCCGGCCTGCATCGAGAAGAAGAACGCCTGCCCGAGCGCGAGGAACAGGAAGAACGCCAGGGCGTACCACATCGCGGAGCCCGGACCGCGCGGTGTTATGCGCCGATCGGTCCCCGTCCGGGGGCTCTTTACCGGCGTCTTCCCCGAAGTCTTGTCAGCCATCTACCTTCATTATCCCGCGCTTCAGGCTCGCGGGACGGCGGCGTCCGCGCGGATGAACTGCAGCTCTCCGGCGGGGGCGTCGATCAGCACCGAGTCGCCTTCGCGGAATTCCCCCTGCAGCACGCGCATCGCGAGCGGGTCCAGCACGCGGCGCTGAAGCGCCCGCTTGAGCGGCCGGGCGCCATAGGTCGGATCATAGCCCTCGGCGATGATAAGGTCCTTCGCCCGATCGGTGACCTCGACACGGATCTTCCGGTCCTCGAGCCGCTTGGTCAACCCGCGGAGCTGGATGTCGATGATCGCCCGCATCTGCTCGCGGCTGAGCGCTGCCGACGTTGGACGTCATGATCACCACGGTATTCTTGAAATCGACTGTCCGTCCCTTTCCATCCGTCAGCCGGCCGTCGTCGAGCAGCTGCAGCATCACGTTCAGGACTTCCGGGTGCGCCTTTTCGATTTCGTCGAACAGCACCACGGCATACGGCCTGCGACGTACGGCTTCGGTGAGCTGACCGGACTCCTCGTATCCGACGTAGCCCGGCGGGGCGCCGATCAGCCGGGAGACCGTGTGCTTCTCCTGGTACTCAGACATGTCGATCCGGATCATCGCCTGCTCGTCGTCGAACAGGAACTCCGCGAGCGCGCGTGCGAGCTCGGTCTTGCCGACGCCGGTGGGCCCCAGGAAGATGAAGCTGCCGAGGGGACGGTTGGGATCCTGCAGGCCGGCGCGCGCGCGCCGGATTGCATTCGCCACGGCGGAGATCGCTTCATCCTGGCCGATCACACGCTTGTGCAGGCGTGCTTCCATGTTCAGGAGCTTCTGGATTTCCCCTTCCATCAGACGACTGACGGGGATGTGAGTCCAGCGGCTGACGACCTCCGCGATATCCTCCTCGTCAACTTCCTCCTTCAACATGCGCTGGTCTTTCTGGAGCTCCGTGAGGCGCGCCTCCTGGTCGCGGATCTTCTGCTCCACAGCCGGCAGCTGCCCGTATTGAAGCTCGGAGGCCTTCGCGTAGTCGCCGGATCGCTGCGCCCGCTCGATCTCGATGCGCACCTGCTCGATTTCTTCCTTCAGTTTGCGCAGGGTCTGAATCGCAGCCTTCTCCTGCTCCCAGTGGGTCACGAGGCGGGTTTTCTCCTCTTTGCGGTTTGCCAGTTCCCGCTCGAGCTTCTCGAGTCGCTCTCGTGACGCCTTGTCTTTCTCTTTCCGGAGCGCCTCGCGTTCGATCTCCAGTTGCATGATCCGCCGCTGGACCTCGTCGAGCTCGGCCGGCATCGAATCGATCTCCATGCGCAGCCGTGACGCCGCTTCGTCGATCAGGTCGATTGCCTTGTCGGGGAGGAATCGATCCGTGATGTACCGGTGCGACAGCACGGCGGCGGCTACCAGGGCCGAGTCCTTGAACGTCACACCGTGATGCAGCTCGTACCGCTCCCGAAGACCGCGCAGAATGCTGATGGTGTCTTCGACGCTCGGCTCGCCGACCAGGACCGGCTGGAACCGTCGCTCGAGCGCCGCGTCCTTCTCGATGTGCTTGCGGTACTCGTCGAGCGTCGTGGCACCGACGGTGTGCAGCTCGCCGCGCGCCAGCATCGGCTTGAGCATGTTCGAGGCGTCCATGGAGCCCTCAGCCGCACCCGCGCCGACGACGGTGTGGAGCTCGTCGATGAAGAGAATCACCTGCCCGTTCGAGTCCGAGACCTCCTTCAGCACCGCCTTCAGCCGTTCCTCGAACTCGCCGCGGTACTTGGCGCCGGCCACCAGTGCGCCCATGTCGAGCGCCACGATGGTTTTGTTTTTCAAGCCTTCCGGTACGTCCTGCCTCACGATCCGCTGCGCGAGTCCTTCGACGACGGCCGTTTTTCCGACGCCGGGTTCGCCGATGAGCACGGGGTTGTTCTTGGTGCGGCGAGAGAGCACCTGGATGACACGTCGGATCTCGTCATCGCGCCCGATCACCGGATCGAGCTTCCCTTTGCGGGCCAGATCCGTGAGATCGCGCCCGTACCGCTCGAGAGATTGATAAGTGCTCTCAGGGTTCTGACTCGTCACGCGCTGAGACCCACGCACGGCCGTCAGCGCCTGGAGGATGCCGTCCTTCGAGAGGCCGCGCGCCTGCAGCAGCCGCGCGACGGGGGATTTGCTCCCTTCCCCCGCGATCGCCAGAAACAGGTGTTCGGTACTGACGTACTCATCCTTGAGCCGTTCAGCCTCTGCCTCGGCCGCGTCCGTCACCTGGCGCACGCGCGAGGAGAGTCCAGGCTGCGATCCGCCCTGGGCGTGCGGCAGCTTGGCCAGCTCGACGCGGACGGCGGCCGCCACTGCAGCCGCGTCAGCGTTCATCTTTCTCAGAATCTCGGGGACGATTCCGTCGCGCTGCTCCACGAG
Source organism: Acidobacteriota bacterium (assembly GCA_020200195.1). GTDB lineage: Bacteria > Acidobacteriota > Vicinamibacteria > Vicinamibacterales > 2-12-FULL-66-21 > JAIVJE01. The sequence goes on from JAIVJE010000465.1 coordinate 5,692, forward strand.
TGTGAGGACCAGATGCTCCGGGAGGATTTCGGGATGCCCCTCACGGTCGGCGAGCTGCTGCGCGGCAAGGACCGCTTCCTGCGCTTTTTCGGTGTATTTGTTGATATTCATATCCAGCTTCCCGCTTCCAGCTCCTAGCTCCCAGCTCGTGACTCCTAGCTCCTGTTTTCGAGTTTCGCGAGTGCCTCCCAGTGCTGTCGCTGATCTTTGGTCAGCACCCGTGGAAGCTGAATCTCCACCGTTGCGTAAAGGTCTCCACGTTCGTCCGGTTTGCCGACGGCCGGCATCCCATGGCCTTTCAGGCGGAACACCTGACCGTTCTGCGTGGTTTCCGGGATTTTCAACCGCACGGATCCGGTGATCGTCGGCACCTGTGCCTCGCCGCCGAGCACGGCGGTCGTGACGGGGACGGTGACCTTGGCGTGCAGGTCCTGCTCCCGGCGTTCAAACACCGGATGCGGCTTGATCGTGACGCGAAGAAACAGGTCGCCCGCACGGCCGCCATGCGAGCCCGAC
>JAIVJE010000466.1 GCA_020200195.1 Acidobacteriota bacterium
CTTGTGGACCGTCGCACGCGATGATGCGATAGCCGAGGCCGCGGAGGGTCTCAATGAATGTCGCGCCGAGCTTTCGCCTGAGGCGGGCGATGAAGACCTCGACCGTGTTCGACTCGCGATCGAACTTCTGCGAGTAGATATGCTCGGTCAGTTCGCTCTCCGAGACGACGCGTCCCTGGTGGTGCATCAGGTACGAGAGCACACGGAACTCGTGGCTCGTCAACTTGACCGGCGCGCCGTCAACCGTCACGGTAGCGAGTCTGGGATCGAGGGCGACCCGCCCGCACTGAAGCCGCGGCTGCGCGTGTCCGGTGGCGCGGCGGATCAGTGCGCGCAGCCGCGCGAGCACTTCCTCCACCCTGAACGGCTTGGCGATGTAATCGTCGGCGCCGCCATCGATCCCCTGTACCTTCTCGTGCCAGCTTGCCCGTGCGGTCAGCACGAGCACCGGTACCGCGATCCCGGCTTCGCGCCATCCGCGCAGGACCGTCAGCCCGTCGACCTTGGGCAGACCAAGGTCCAGCACCACGGCGTCGTAGTGTTCCGTGCGCCCCAGAGAGTCGGCGCGCTCGCCGTCCGCCGCACAGTCCACCGCGTACCCGGCCTGACCGAGTGTATCGGCCAGCTGCCGTGACAGCAGCGCCTCATCCTCCACGACGAGCACGCGCAAGGCTCCTCCTCACTCGCCGTTATAGCGCAACCGCACCTGAATGGAACCTGAACAACGCATTCAGTCGCCGTTCAGCGTGATGTTCGTAAGCTTCCTGCTCAAACAGGACGGAAAGAAAGTGACTGCCACGCTGGCACCGCCGCACGGCGGCGAGATCCCGCTCGAAGGAGAGTTTGCTGACGGCACGCTGAAGCTGGCCACCCGCTCGCAGGGCGGAGACGCGTCGCCGTGACGCTCGACGCCGTGCTGAAGGACAACGGATCGCTCGCCGGTTACCTCTCGAGCGAGCGTGACGATATGACCTGGACCGCCGAACGCGTCAAGGACGCCAAGTGAACTGGCTCGCACAAGCCGCGCGCGACGTGCGCCACGCGCTCCGGATGATCACAAGAATGCCGGGGCTGGCGGCCGTCGTCATCATCTCGATCGGCGTCGGGATCGGCGTGAACACCGTCGTGTTCTCCTGGATTCAGGCGGTGCTGTTCAAGCCGCTGCCCGGCGTCTCCGGCGCCGCGAGCTTTCACGCCGTCGAACCCCGCACCGACGCCGGCCTCTATCCGGGTGTGTCCTGGCCTGAGTACGGCGATCTGCGCGAGCGTCTGCAATCGTTCGGAGACATCATCGCGTTCCGGATGCTGCCGCTCTATATCGGCCAGGGAGGGCAGGTCGAGCGGGTGTACGGTCTGCTCGTCTCCGACAACTATTTTTCCGCCCTGAACCTGCGCCCGGCGGCGGGCCGGTTCCCGCGGCCAGACGAAGTTGCACGTACGGGCGGCGATCCCGTCGCCGTCATTTCGCACGGTCTCTGGCAGGCACGCTTCGGCGGCGCCCCCGCGGCGGTCGGGCAGACCATCCGCGTCAACAGCCGGGACCTCACGATCATCGGCGTCACGCCGGGCGGATTCCCGGGAACCGTGATCGGCCTGAACTTCGAGGTGTGGCTTCCGGCCACGCTTGCGCCATCCGTGATCAACGGTTCACGCGAGCTCGACCACCGCAGGGCACGAGGCTACTCGGTGATAGGCACGTTGCAGCCATACGCGTCGCGCGCACAGGCGCAAGCCGAGCTCGACGCCGCGATGCGCCATCTGGCGCGGGCGTACCCCGAGACGAACGCGACGCTGCGAGCCGAGGTGCTGCCGTTCTGGCAATCGCTGCGCGGCCCGCGGCGGTTTCTGGCGGCCGCCCTCGGCGGGCTGCAGGCGGTCATGCTGCTGTTGTTGCTCGCCGTTTGTGGTAACACGGCCAATCTCGTGCTGGCGCGAGCCAGTGCGCGTCAGCGCGAAATGGGCGTACGGCTGGCACTGGGGGCCGCCCCCTCCCGGATCATCAGCCTGCTGCTCACGGAGAACGTCGTCCTGGCGGCGCTCGGCGCCGCGTTAGGGGCGGCGATCGCAGTGTGGGGCACACAGGCGCTGCGGATTGTGCCGCTCACGGGGCTGCCGATCAGGTTCCAGACGAGCGTCGATGCGGCTGGTCTGGCGTTCGCCATGATCCTGGGAGTGGGGTGCGGCTTCCTGTTCGGCGCGGCGCCGGCGCTGCAGCTCGCGCGCGCCTATCCGCAGCTGGCGTTCCGGTCGGGATCCAGGACGGCGGGCCGGAGCCGAATTGCGCAACGTCCTCATGGGGATTCAGGTTGCGCTTGCGGTCGTCGTCCTGATCGTGGCGGCGCTGTTCTTCCGCAGTTTCATGGAGACGCGCGACACGGATCCGGGCTTCCGGCGCGAAGGCGTGCTGCTCGCCGCGTACGATCTCGCCGGCCGCAATTCCACCCAGGCGACGAATCGCGCGTTTGCCGATCGGCTGCTCAAACGCGTGCGCGCGCTGTCATCCGTCGAGTCTGCCGCCATCGCCTCGTCCGTGCCGCTCGACATTCACGGGCTGCCGTCCCGCGTGTTCACCGTGGAGGGACGCGCGCGGACCGAGGCGGGATTCGATCAGGCGCTCACGAACACCGTCACCCCCGGCTACTTCACGGTGATGGGCATTCCTCTGCGCGCAGGCATCGACTTCGCCGATCTTCAGGACACCGCGGTGCCCCCGCAAGCCATCGTCAACGAGGCGTTCGTACGGCGGTATCTTGACGGTCTCGAGCCCCTGGGACGTGTCCTGCAGGCACGCGGCCGCACATTCGTCATCACCGGCATCGTGCAGAACTCGCTGTACAATGCCTTCGGCGAGCCGCCCACGCCCATCATCTATTTCTCCTACCGCGACAACCCGTCGGCGCTCGGCGAGATTCACGTGCGCACGCGTCCAGGCGCCGAAACCACGCTGGCGCCCGAAGTGCGACGGGTCGTGCGTGAACTGGATCCCGAGCTGCCCGTTTTCAACGTCAGGACGCTGACCGATCACGTCGGGACGAACCTGGTGTTTCGCCGCGTGCCCGCGCGTATGTTCGCGGTGCTCGGACCGTTGCTGCTGATGCTGGCGTCGATCGGCATCTACGCGGTGGTGGCGTACAGCGTCGCCCTCCGTCGAACGGAGATCGGCGTCCGGCTCGCGCTGGGCGCGACGGCAGGTCGGGTCGTTTCACAGGTCGTCGGCGAGAATCTGGGCGTCATTGTGGTCGGCGCGATGACAGGCTGGTTCATCGCATTCATTGTTGCCCTTGATTTCATCCCGGACGGCCATGTCGACGTGCCGGTGTTCGCCGGCGTACCGGCGATCTTTCTGCTCGTGGCAGCGATCGCCTGCTGGCTGCCCGCGCGAAACGCCACGCGCACAGATCCGTGGGTTGCGTTGAGGCAGGAGTAGGATATATCAGACGCTGCGCGTAACACCGGCAAGGGAAGCGGGAGTGCCGATCATGTCTCCTCTTGGTGTGAAGCGCATGGCTTCGGAATCCTCTGCATCATCAGCCCCCTGGGCGAGCATTTCGTCGTTGCTTCAGCCGACGAAGCCAAGGTCACAGCAGACTCGGCCGAGCATGAGTTGGGGTCGTGGACGC
>JAIVJE010000467.1 GCA_020200195.1 Acidobacteriota bacterium
TTCTTGCCCTTCGCGGGCTTCTGTGTCGTGGAGTTCCGATCGGTCTGGTAGGCGCTCGCGGGGCGTGGAACTGGACGCCATCAGAAACGCGAGAAGACTTGTGAATATGATCGAGGCACTCCGCAGACCCGCCGAGCGTAACCGTGGACAATTGGGCAATCTGACCTCCGCACGCATGCGACGTTCAACCTAGACGCTCCAGACAAGCGCTTCAAATTGTGAGCGTATTCGGACGGTCTCGGAGCATCAAGGTCACGATTGATCCGACTGGGCTCGAGGCTCACCGGATTCACGCGCGGTGAGCCAGCCGCGGGCCCGCGATCCCTGTACGCGATCAGCAGCTCGTCGTAATTCGGCAGCAAATACGTGGTGGACGCCCGTGGCGGCGGGGGACGCGACCCAGCGAACCAGAATGTCCGTTGTCCAATCGTTCTCTGCGCCACTACCGGCCTGACCATCTCGAGTCCGGCCTTTGCCTCACGCGCGGTCAGACCGGACCACCACACATAGTCCCTGACCGTCGCGGGCCCGTGGCTCGAGAAGTAGCGCCGTGTGAGCTCCGCAAGGGCTTCGTCGCGTTGCAACGTTGTGGCAAACGGGACCCGCTCCTCGAGCAGCGCATAAGTGGACTGGTTGCCTCGTCTTCGGCCGCTGCAGATGACCGCGTCCAGCTCGGCGTGCATCATCAGGTAGCCGAGCCGGAGGCCGTCCGCTGGAATGCCGGCGCGCTGAAGGATGAACGCAAGCTCCGGACGCGTCAGCTGCTTCCCGCCCTGCAGTGCGCGTTCGAGGGCGGCCCGGCTGCGGGCAAAGGTTCCGGCGTCGAGCTCGAACTTCCGATAGTAGTAACCATTGACGGCATGGACTCTTGGCGCCGTGAGGGCCAGCATCCACCGGATATCGGCTGGCGTCACGAAGTGCCAGGTCGGGCGGAGCACGTGGGTGCGGAGAATGGTGCCCGCATTGAAGGCCCGCTCGACGTCCGCCTCGGTGACGGCGTTCGCACGCAGACCGATGGCCCATTTCGCGGCCGCATAATCCTGCGCCTGCATGGCGCCCAGCCACGCCACGACATCCTCCGGTTTGCGGAATCGGGACCCCGTGAGCTTCTGGTTGCGGAGTCTCCTCCGGCTGATATTCAGGTCGACGTCCCGCATCACGCCATTACACCTTGCCGTTCTGTCGCCCTATACTGTGACCCGGCGGACAGTAACCGAGGGAGCGCTCATGTTTGCAACAAGGCCTGGTCTCGTCGGTATCATCGCGGCAGGTGCCCTGACGGTGGGTGCGTGCAGAGGCGGCGACACTGCGCCTCCGCCCCCGGCGACAACGCAGTCGCCGGCCTCAGCGCCTCCGACGGAGCGTGTCGTGGGGCCGCTGAGCGAAGCGGATGCGCAGGCGCTCGCCACCATGAACGACCGGCTCAAAGAATACGTGGACCTGCACGTCCGCCTCGAGCGTTCGTTGCCCAAGCTGCCGGACGAGGCCACGCCGGCCCAGATACACCGAAACCAGCGCGCGCTCGAGCGGCTGATCCAGGAGGCGCGGAAGACGGCGAAGCAGGGCGACATCTTCACAGCCCAGGCGCGTCCGGTCATCCTGCGGCTGCTCGCCACGGTCTTTGGCGGGCCAGACGGAAAGCAGCTCAAGGCGTCGATCATGGACGAGAACCCGGTCGATCCGGCCGCGCTGAAGATCACCGTGAACAGCCGCTACCCCGACACGGTGCCGCTGACGTCTGTTCCGCCGCAGGTGTTGCAGACGTTGCCGAAGCTGTCTGAGGATCTGGAGTACCGGTTCATCGGAGACTGGCTGATCCTGCTGGACCCGCACGCTCACGTGATCGCTGATTACATCGACAACGCACTGCCCAAGTAACCGGACAGAGGTGACCATGCGCACGCATCGTTTGTGCTTCGTCGTGCCCTTGTTCCTCCTGATTCTGACCGGGACGGGTTGCCGGGACACCGGCATCGCGCCGCCGGCCACCGCGCTCGAGGCCCAGCAGGCCCAGGCTGAATGGCCAACGTCGTTGCCGAACAAAGATGGCTCGTTCAAGTTCGGTATCCTCGGGGACTTCGGCACGGGTGACCGATCGCAGTATCAGCTCGCCGAGCAGATGGTCAAACTCCACGATCGGTTCAAGTACGAGCTGGTGGTGCTGGTCGGAGACAACTTGTACGGATCGGAACGTCCACAGGACTTCAGGAAGAAGTTCGAGCTGCCTTACAAACGGTTATTGGACGCCGGAGTGAAGTTCTACGCGTCGCTGGGCAATCACGACGCGCGCGAGCAGCGCTACTACAAGCTGTTCAACATGGAAGGCAAACTCTATTACACGTTCAATCCGAAGCCGGACGTGCGTTTCTTCGCGCTCGAGAGCACTTACCCGGAACCAGAGCAGATCAAGTGGCTCCAGAATGAGCTCAAGGCATCGAGCAGCGACTGGAAGATCGTGTTCTTCCACCATCCGTTGTACTCGTCGGGCGACCGGCACGGCTCGGACCTCCGTCTGCGCGAACTGCTCGAGCCACTCTTCGTGAAGTACAACGTCAGCGTCGTGCTGACCGGGCACGACCATTTCTACGAGCGCGTCAAGCCGCAGAAGGGGATCACGTACTTCGTCGTGGGTTCGGGCGGCAAACTGCGGGCGGGCAATATCGACCGCGCGACAGGTCTGACGGCAAAGGGATTCGACACTGACCTGTCGTTCATGGCCGCCGAAATCACCGGCGACGAGATGTACTTCACCGTGATCTCGCGCGGAGGCCAGACCGTCGACTCGGGTGTCCTCACTCGCCGGAAGCTGACTCCCTGATAGCAGTCGGCAGGTACCCTTCCTGCGTACCGAAGGGTGCTGAAGGCGCTCGACGCGGGACCCCGCGCCAGATTTGTGACGAGTCCCAGCCAGATGGGGCAAGCCGCATTGACCTTGCCTTCAGGCTCGGTCACGATGCGGCTCATGCCACTGCCCTTGCTCTCGCTAATTCTCTCGCTGGTCACTGCCGCGCCGCTGTCGCGCGAGGCGATGAAGGACGTGGACCGTCAGCGACTGATCGTACACCTCGAGATGACGGAGAGCTGGCTGGGGAGTGAAGTGAATGGCCTGTCGCCCGGGCAGCTCACGTTCCGCATGACACCGGACAGCTGGAGTATCACGGATGTCGTCGAGCACCTCGCGATCGCCGAGCCTCAGTACTGGGATCCGCTGCAGAATTCCATGAAGCGCGAAGCGGCAGGCGCCAAGTCGGAAGCCAGCGACGCCGACATTCTCTGGTACGGCATCGATCGCACCAGGCGGGCCAAGACTGGTGAGGCCCGAGTGCCTACTGGCCGGTTCGAAAACGCTCGTGCGGCGCTCGCTGAGTTCCGCAAGCTCAGGACCACGATGATGGCGTACGCGAAAACGGCCCAGGACGACCTGCGAGGGCGGCTGCTGATCGACAGCAGGATGGACGTTTATCAGTGGTTTCTGATGATCTCAACCCATTCGCAACGGCACATCCTGCAGATTCGGGAAATCAAGGCACACGCCGCGTATCCGGCAAAGTAGCGGAACTCATCCACCCGTCCATCTCGATTTTGTATTAAGATCGAACTCGGACGCGCGCGCGTCGTC
>JAIVJE010000172.1 GCA_020200195.1 Acidobacteriota bacterium
CTCGAAGACCAGTACGGCACCGTGCTCGAACGGGGCGAACTCCAGCTCGCGTTTCGGGACGGGCTGCTCGTGGTGCGCTACGCGGGTCAGGAGCTGCCGATCAATCCACGTGAGGCTCCTCGTGTCTATCGCCGCGCCCTCGAGCGGCTGACCGAACAGCTGGGCGCCGACAATGTCCAGCTCCATGAGCTGCACAGCATCATCGCCTCGCTGCAGAACATGCCTCCGTACCAGGAACAGACACCGGCGGGCGTTGCCGAACGTCACCGTGAAAAAGAGGTCGCGCGCTCGCGCCTTGCCAGACTCGTATCCGAGGCGCCGATCGTCGGCGAGCAGATCGACCAAGCCATCCGCGAGTTCAACGGGTGTCCGGGCCAGCCGAACAGCTTCGATGCGCTGCACGATCTGCTCGAGGTGCAGGCATACCGTCTGGCACATTGGCGCACGGCGTTGCACGAGATCAACTACCGCCGTTTTTTCGACGTGAACAGCCTGGCCGGTCTCTGCGTGGAGAACCCGGAGGTGTTCGAGGCGACCCACCGGCTTCTCTCCGACCTGCTCCGGGAGGGCAGGGTCACCGGCGTCCGCGTGGACCATCCGGACGGTCTGTTCGACCCGGCGGATTACTTCGACAGGCTGCAGGATCTCGCGGCGCGTGCGTGGGGTCTCGAGACCGATGGACAGCCCGGCGGCCGACCGGCCCGCTCGTTGTACGTCGTCGCTGAAAAAATTCTCTCGGGTCGTGAGCCGCTGCCAGCGAAGTGGAGCGTACACGGCACCACCGGCTACAACTACCTGAACGACCTGAACGGGGTTTTCATCGACGGGTCTCAGAGCAAGCGGCTGCAGCGCGTCTACACCAAGCTGACGGGATGTGACGATGCGTTCGACAACGTGCTGTACGCCAGCAAACGCCTGATCATGGACACCGCGCTGGCGAGCGAGCTCAGCGTGCTCGCGCACATGCTCGACCAGGTCGGCGAAGTGAACAGGAAATCGCGCGACTTTACGCTCGACAGCATGCGGACGGTCATCACGGAGGTCGTCGCCTGCTTTCCGGTATATCGCACGTATGTCGATACGGCAGGTTGGACGCCGGAGGATCGCGCGGTCGTCGAGCAGGCGATCGGCCGGGCGCGTCGCCGCAACCCCGCGATGGAACGGTTGCTGTTCGATTTCTTCCGGGAGGTCGTGCTGCCTCGGGACGTCGAAGACACGGTCGATCCCAGGCGTCAGGAACGGCGTGGAGGATACCCGCCGGCCGGCGCCGAGGAAGCGCGGCAGCGGCGGCGTTTCGCCATGAAGTTGCAGCAATACACCGGCCCCGTGCAGGCGAAAGGACTCGAGGACACGGCGTTCTACCGCTACAACCTGCTGCTGTCTTTGAACGAGGTGGGTGGCGATCCGTCGAGGTTCGGCCGATCCGTACAGGACTTCCACGACGCGAACGCCATCCGCCTGCGCGATTGGTCCTTCGAGATGATCGCGACCTCCACCCATGACACGAAACTAGGCGAGGACACGCGGGCGCGCATCAACGCGTTGTCGGAGCTTCCCGACGAGTGGGGGCGCGAAGCCGCTCGGTGGATGCGGATCAACCGCACGCACCATACAGTCGTGCAGGGCGAGCCCGCGCCCGATCGCAACGATGAATATCGGTTCTATCAGGCGCTCGCCGCCGTGTGGCCGCCCGACGTGACGAATGTCGGCGGCCTGCCGGCGGATTTGATCGCGCGCCTGCAGGGCTACATGGTGAAGGCGGCGCGCGAGGCAAAGGTGCACACGAGCTGGCTCACGACGAACCACGAATACGAAGATGCCGTGACCGGCTTCGTGGAAAAGGTCCTGTCCGGTCCGGGGGGCGCGCGGTTCCTTCCGTCATTCCTGCCATTCCAGCGCAGGATCGCTCGGGTCGGTCTGATCAATTCGCTGGCGCAGGGCACGCTGAAGCTGGGATCGCCAGGCGTGCCGGATTTCTATCAGGGCACGGATCTGTGGGACCTGACGCTGGTGGATCCCGACAACCGGCGGCCGGTTGATTACCTCGCCCGCATGTCGATGCTCGACGAGATCGACCGCGCACGGCAACAGCGGACGTGCGGGGCTGAGTACAGCCAGGCGCTCCTGCAGAATTGGAGTGACGGCCGCATCAAGCTGCTGCTGACCGCCGTTGGACTGCGGCTCCGGCGCGAGCATCCGGATCTGTTCCTCGAAGGGTCGTACGTGCCGCTGCGGACCGAAAGCACCGTTGCAGCCGACCTGATCGCGTTCGCCCGGACGAGCGCTGATCGCGTGGCGCTGTTCATCGCGCCGCGCCTGTGTGCGCGGCTCCTGGACGAGCGGCGTCCGCTGCCGCTCGGCGGCGAATGCTGGAAAACATCCCGGATCATGCTGCCGCGCGAGCTCGCGGGCCGCGTGCTGAGAGATGTCGTCACCGGAGCTGAGATCAAACCGACGCACTCCCACGACGCGGCGTGGATCTTTGCCGGGGAGGCGTTCGCGACGCTGCCATTTGCGATCCTGGTGGGCTAGCGAGACTCAGGGCACCTGCAATCCTGCCGCTCTAAACATCGATTCAATCGCCGTCCTGTTATGGAAGCACTCATCCGTGCGTCATTGCTGCTCAGTCTGCGCCCGAAGCCACTCGACGATGTCCGCCGGATAGCCTGACTCGACGTCTTCGGACAGCAGCGACCACACGAGAGCACCGAGGTATCCGGCTCTCCGCGCGGTGTCGAGAACGTCCCAGGGGCTGCGCACGCCGGAAAACTCTCCCAGGATCACCGGACGATCCAGCCCGAGGTCCGCCACCGGCCGTTCGAGTGCCGGCCATCCGAAGCGTTCGTACCAATGGACCTGGTAGAAGTCCAGGCCGAGCGGCCTGACCAGGTCGAGATGCCAGGTGCCGGCACAGCCTACGGTGACCGGCTGCCGCGCTGACGCGCGCACGCACTCGACGGCTTCCCGAAGGAATCGCTGCAGCGCGTCGACGCGATCGGCGGCGCGCCAGAGCGCGCGCAGCTTGCGCAGGCACCATTCCGGCTCGTTCATCACGTCCCACGCGGCCACGCTTTCATCGTCGCCGTACCGCTCGAGGATCGGTTTGAGCACGTGGTCGATGAGCGCCGTCCGCCCTTCCTGCCCGGCGATGAGGTGAGATCGGCCGCCAAGCTGCACGCCGTTCACCATCTGCAGCGGACTGCACAGATGAAAATCCAGCAGGGCCGGCATCACTCGAACGTGGTGGCGCCGCGCGGCCCGCAGCAACGCGTCTACGTCAGGAAAGAACGAGTCGTCCAGGCCGATCGGCAAGCGATCGTTGTCGAAGCGGATGCCGGATCGGCCGTCGCACAACATGAAGACGCGAAGGAGCGAGATCCCATCCCTTTCGAGTGCGGCAAGGGTCTGCTCGAGCCGCTCCCGCGCCGAGGGCTGTGCGCTCAAGCCCCCTTGTGGAAACCAGTTGCTGGCGCCGAAGTCGATCCCGTAGCCAACCCAGGGAAGATTCGCACCGACCACGAACGAGCCCGCATGGCTGTTGAAAGATACGACCATAACGCTTCCGCTGGATGAGCCCGGTGCTGCACTGCAATCCTACGTCAGCCTATAATCC
>JAIVJE010000468.1 GCA_020200195.1 Acidobacteriota bacterium
CGGTGGAGCGACCGCTGAAGTCGGTGAGCGGCCGCATCGCACCCCCTTCGGTCGGCAGCACCCAGATGTTGCTGCTGGTGCCATCCGTCAGCGGCATCGTCAGCCACTTGCCATCCGGCGACAGAACCGGTACGAGCAGTCTCCGGTTGACCGGGACGCGCGACCCGGCTACGCGAACGAGCACCTCCGATGGACCGTTCTCCGGGCGAGCCCTGCGGATTTCGTGGTCGACGATGCCGTTGGTCTTGGTGAGGGGGTTCACGAAGTACAACGCCGAACCGTCAGCCGTCGGAGCTGGCGCGCGAGCATTTTCACACCGCACGGAAATCGCCGGCCCTCCTTCGATCGCAGTCTTTTCGATGCAGACCGCGTTGGCGATATTCCGAAAGTAGTACACCCACCGGCCGTCCGCCGACCAGTTCGCGCCGGACCCCAGAGGAATCAATTGGCGAAGTCCGCTCCCGTCGCGATTGATGAGCCAAAGGCTGTTCGCCCCCCGACGGGTCAAGATGAACACGATCTGGTTTCCCGCCGGTGACCACGCGGGAACGCCCACGGAGATTGCGGGATTCCGCTCGAACGTGATCTGGCGAGTGCCCGAACCGTCGGTTCGGGCTATCCACAGGTTGCCGTGGCCGCCGCTGTCGGAGAGGTAGACCACCTCCGATTCATCCGGACTCACCGACGGGGTCTGCGCCTGGCCGGTCTGGCGTGTAATGCGAAGGCCGCCCTGTGTGTTCTCAGCCGGCGACCGATTGACGGGAAATCTCCAGATGTCCGATTGCATTCGGATCCGGCTCCCCGTCAACATGCCGGATCGGTGTACGTCGGGCTCCACGTAGGACACGTCACCGAACGTGAGCTGGCGGTCGCCGGTGCCGTCCCGCTCGACGGCCCGCAGGTTGAACAGCGGTGGATAGAGTACCGTGCTTCCTGCGGAGGAGCTGTACACGATCCCCGAGCCGGCTGGTAGCCACGAGAGTCCCCTCAGGTCATCACCGCGCGCGATCTCTCGCGGGTCGCCCTCGAGGTCTGCGCTGACCACGAGAACGCGCTTGTCGAAACCCCCGCCGAAATTGTCTTGTTGAAACGCGATCCAGCGATCATCCGGCGACCAGCGCGGATACTCGTAGATGAACGTGGGAGGAACCGGCTTGAGCTGGTCGGTGCCGGAGCCATCGCGCGTGACCAACACGAGGGCGATCCGCTTGTCCTCGAATCGAAAAAGGGCGATGCGCCGGCCGTCATGGCTGATGTCGCCGCCGCTGAGCGCCGAGGCCACCCGCCGCGGCTCGCCACCAAGCGCGGAGATCTCCCAGATCGTGCCGTGCTCCCCTGGTATGCTCGACGGCGCAAAGTAAATGAGGGAACTCGAATCCGGCGCCCAGCGGGGCTGCTCGTGGTCGGCATCGTCACGGGTGATTTGCAGGGGCGCGCCGCCGGCCAACAACCGGAGCCAGATCTGACGCCTGCCGCCGGCGCGGGCCACGAACGCCACGGTCTTGCCGTCAGGCGAAATGGCCGGCGACTCCTCCATCCCGACGAAATCGGTGAGACGCTGGAGTTGTACGCTCCGCGCGGGTGCTTCGCTCGGGCGCGCCCAGAGCAGCCAGCCAGCGAAACTGAGCGACGCCAACGCGACGACACCGAGCAGCCAGATCAGGCTTCGCCCAGGGAATCGAGAGGCGACGGCGACGCGGCCAGCCTCACCGGTTGCCGCGTCTTCCATCCAGTGCCGCGCGTCACCGATGTCGCGGAGGCGGCGGCGCGGATCTTTCTCGAGGCAACGCTGCAGCAAACGACGGACGGCTGACGGCGTCGCCGCCGGCAACAGACTCCAGTCCGTTTCACGCTCGAGGATCGCCACGATCGTGTGCGACCACGTCTCGCCGCGAAATGCGGGGCGGCCGGTGACCATCTCGTAGAGCACGCACCCGAATGCCCAGATGTCGGTTCGTTTGTCCAGTGCCTTGCCGCGCGCCTGTTCGGGACTCATGTACGCCGCGGTGCCAAGGATCACGCCCAGGATCGTACCGTCCGCCGTCATGGTCGGGGACATGGACAGTTCCGGCGTGGACGCTTCGGCCGCGAGGGCTTTTGCGAGACCGAAGTCGAGTACCTTGACCACTCCATCGGGCGTGATCTTGATGTTGGCGGGTTTGAAATCACGATGGATGATGCCGGACCCATGGGCGGCATCGAGCGCATCGGTGATCTGCTGGGCGATGGCCAATGCCTCCGAGAGTTCGAACCCATAGATGGCCGCGATGTGCGGATGATTGAGCGAGGCGAGCAATCGCGCTTCGCGTTCGAAGCGCGCCACGCGGTCGGTGTCTGCCGTGAAGGCAGGCGGCAGGATCTTCAGCGCGACGTCGCGCCCGAGCTTGGTGTCGCGCGCGCGATACACTTCGCCCATACCGCCAGCTCCGAGGGAACCGAGAATCTCGTAGACGCCGATGCGGTCACCGAGCGAGAGGATCAAAATTGGCGCGAGTATAACCGGTCGTGCGCGACGTTGTCGCCTTTGGACGGGAGTCAAGATTATCAGGAACGCGGGGCTCGGCCACGCACTCCGTACCCTGCACCGCACGTCGCACGTTGCACCCTGCACGTCGCACGTTCGTTAGGCCATAATCTGCCCCGATGTCGTTTCTTCGGCTGGCCCCCCGATTGTCCGCCGCCGCCGCGGCGAGCCTCGCGCGCGAGATCTATGGGCTCGACGCCGAGGCGCACCCGCTGACCAGCGAGCGGGATCAGAACTTTCTTCTCGAGACGGACCGCGGCCGCTTCGTTCTGAAAATCGCCAACGCGTCAGAGGATCGCGCGACGCTCGAAGCTCAGAATGCGGCGATGTCGCACCTGGCGCTGCACACCGCGATGTCGCCACGGCCGCTCCCCGCGCTCGACGGCAACGTCATCGTCCCCACCGCGGATTCGCATCTTGTCCGCCTGCTCACCTGGATTCCCGGCGTCCCGATGGGTACCGTCCGGCGGCACAGCATGGACCTGCTCGAGGAACTCGGCGGCGCCGTCGGCCGAATAGACGAGGCACTCGAGCGCTTCGATCACCCCGCCATCCATCGCGAATTCCATTGGGATCTCGCGCATGCGCTGAGAGCCATAGGTCGGCGTCTGTCGCTGGTGACGGATCCGGCCCTGCGCGCGCTCGTCGGCGCCACGGTGGCGCGGATCGAACGGGACGATGCGGCGGCGCGATTCAGCCGGCTGCGGCGTACGGCGATTCATGGCGACCTCAATGACCACAACGTGATCGTTGGTGGAGGCACCGACCGGTACACGCGCAATCAGCACGTCGCCGGCATCATCGACTTCGGAGATATGGTCCATAGCTTCACGGTGGCGGATCTGGCGATCGCGGCGGCGTACGCGGTGCTGGACAAACCTGATCCGCTGGCCGCGGCGGCGGCGCTCGTCGCCGGCTACCACACCGCCCGTCCGCTCCGCGAGGATGAGCTCGCGTGTGTGTTCGGCTTGATCGAGCTGCGGTTGTGCCTCAGCATCTGCATGGCGGCGGATCAGCAGCCGCAACGCCCTGACGATCCGGTTCTCGCGATCAGTCAGCCACCCATCGCCCGCACGTTGCCCCGGCTGGCGGCATTGCATCCGCGGTTCGTCGAGGCGACGCTGCGAGCCGCATGTGGCCTCGACCCTGTCCCGCGGGGCCGGCGGGTCGTCGAATGGCTGCGTGCGGCACCGGTGTCGGACGTGGTGCGGTTGAGAACGGATCGAACGGTTTCGGCCGCGCCTGTCGTGCTCGACCTCGCCGTCGGCAGTCCGCTGGTGTCTGGCAATCCTCGCGACAACGAGGAGACGGTGATGACGCCCCGGATCGAAGCCGTCATGCGCCACGCGGGTGCGGCGATCGCGATCGGACGATATGGAGAACCGCGCATCCTTTACTCGTCTCCCCTGTTTGCGGTGCCCGGCGACCGAACGGCACGCCGCACTGTCCATCTCGGAATGGATCTGTTCACGCCCGCGGGGACCGTGATCCACGCACCGCTGGACGGCGCGGTGCACGCCTGTGTCGAAAACGCCGCCCCGCTCGATTACGGACCGGTGGTGATTCTGCGTCATGCGACAGACGGAGGAGACCACTTCTTCACGCTCTACGGCCACTTGAGCCGCGAGTCGCTCGGTTCGCTTCGCGACGGGCAAGTCGTCCGTGCCGGCGAGCCGTTCGCCATGGTCGGCCGAGCGGACGTCAATGGCGGCTGGACGCCGCATCTGCACTTCCAGCTCATAATCGATCTGCTGGAAGAGGGAACTGACTTTCCCGGAGTGTGTGCCGCGGCAGAACGCGTCGCATGGTCTGCACTCTCGCCCGACCCCAACGTCATCTTGCGGATCCCCGAATCTCTCTTTTTCCCTGTCGCGCCTGACGTCACGCAGACCCTTGCCGAGCGGAACGTACGCGTGGGGCCTAACGTGCGCGTGGGGTTTCGTCATCCGCTGAAAGCTGCCCGCGGCTGGCTGCAGTACATGTACGACGACGCCGGCCGCCGCTATCTGGACGCGTACAACAACGTTCCACACGTCGGCCACAGTCATCCGCGCGTGGCCGCCGCCGTCGCCGATCAGATGCGCGTGCTCAACACGAACACGCGATACCTGCACGACACGCTGAGCGCGTTTGCGGCGCGCTTGACCGCGACGCTGCCCGAGCCGCTCCGCGTGTGCTACTTCGTCAACTCCGGCAGCGAGGCAAACGAGCTGGCCCTTCGTCTCGCAGGCGCGCACACCGGACGCCGCGGTACCATCGTCCTGGATGGCGGGTACCACGGCAACACGACGACGCTCATCGAGATCAGCCCCTATAAGTTCAATGGCCCAGGCGGGCGCGGCGCTCCGGCGTGGGTGCATGTCGTTCCTCAGCCCGACGTCTATCGTGGCCCCTACAAGAGTCATGATCCACGCGCCGGCGAGCGCTATGCCGAGTTCGTGGCTTCCACGATCGCGGCCATGCGCGACCACGGCGACGCTCCAGCGGTCTTCATCGCGGAAACATGTCCGAGCGCCGGTGGGCAGATCGTGCCTCCGCCGGGCTATCTCTCCGCCGTGTACAGCCACGTTCGCGCCGCAGGTGGCGTGTGTATCGCCGACGAGGTGCAAACCGGGTACGGGCGCATGGGATCGAGCTTCTACGCGTTCCAGGACCAGCACGTCGTTCCCGACATCGTCGTGCTCGGAAAGCCAATCGGCAACGGATACCCGCTCGGTGCCGTCATCACCACGCCGGAGATCGCCGCGTCGTTCGACAACGGCATGGAATTCTTCAGCACCTTCGGTGGCAGCACGGTGGCGTGCGCCGCGGGTATGGCGGTGCTGGATACCGTGCTCGAGGAGAAACTCATGGGGCACGCCGCGTCGACAGGGGCCCTGTTGATCGAAGGTCTCCGCGGTGTCGGTGCACGCCACAGCGTGATTGGCGACGTGCGAGGCGCAGGGTTCTTCCTCGGTGTGGAACTGATCACGGATCGTGAGCTCACAACGTGCTCAAGATCCGCCCTCCAATGTGCTTCGACGAGGAAGACGTCGAGCAGCTCGTGTCTACGCTGGACCGGGTGCTCGGCGAGCTCCAATGAGGTGTAGCATGATTGTTCGCATGTGCAGCGGCCGGCGGTCGGCGCGCTCGAGAAGGAGTTTCGATGAACTTACGCGCTGAAGCCCTGGCGAATCGGATCGAACAGGGCGCCCAGGCACTGGCGGCCTTTGCCCAGAGCCTGTCCGAGGACGAGTGGGCGATCCGCGTGCCGAAGGATGGGCGTGCCGTCGGTGTGATCGTGCATCACGTGGCGAGCGTCTACCCACTGGAAGTGGAGTTGGCGCGCAAGCTTGCGTCCGGGAGGGCGATCGCGGGGGTGACGTGGGATGCCGTCGCACAGATGAACGCCGACCATGCGCATCAGCATGGCGCGGTGAACAAGGAGGAGGCGCTGGCACTTCTGCGTCGCAACAGCAAAACCGCAGCCGATGCCGTCCGTGCGTTCACGGATGACGAGCTCGATCGCGCGGCCCCCGTATCGCTCAATGGAGACGCGCCGCTGACCGCGCAGTTCTTCATCGAGGATCACGCCCTGCGCCACAGTTTCCATCACCTCGCCCGGATTCGCGCCGCCGTCGGACGCACCGGCGGCGCCTGATGGTGGGGCGTGGGGTGGCCTTGGTGCGCCCGTTGCCTACGCCGCCACGCCTCGTTACCTCCTTGGAGTGGCGCAGTGATGGGGCCGCGGCGGCAGCCGCCTGGTGGAGGTTGGCGGACGGACGTGCAGGTCAGGCGACGATCTGACGTGCCTACATCCCGGCTGCGGGCTTCGCGCGGAGGACGCCGACCTGGACCAGCAGTCCGGTAAAATCCAGCACGCGGCGTTCGTGCGCGATGCGATCCCCATCGAGCCGATAGATGAACGCGCTGGAGACATCGATGCGGCGGCCGGTGGCGCTCAGGCCAAAGAATTCTCCGGCGTGCGTCCCACCGACGTGGCAAAGAACCGCGACTTTGTCGCCGTCGATCAGTACGTCCTCGGTGGCGAAGGTCAGGTCCGGAAACGCAGTGAACCACATACGAAAAATCCGTTCGATCTCGGCGCGCCCTTCGAGCACGCCTCCCGTCGGGCTGACGACCACGGCATCGGTCGCATAGTCGGCGGTGAGTGCGGCCGCATCGTGCGCCCCCCAGGCGGCTTCTCGGCGGGCTAACAGGGCGACGATCTCTTCCCGCGTCACGGAGCACCTCCTGCGCTGCCCTCCGGGAGAGCGGTAGTATATCCACTCCCGATGCCACGGAGGTGGCCGTTGATACGCCTCGTCGCCCTGTCGATTCTGGTCCTGGCCGGCGCCGCCGCCACCTCCCATTCGGGTTCGCCACAGCTTCGGATCACCTCTCCAAAGGAAGCCTTGGGCTTCAACTTCGGCGATGACTACCAGCTCGCGAACTACACCCGGTTGAGCTCGTACTGGCAAACGCTGGACAAGGAGTCCGATCGGCTCGTGCTGCACGACATGGGCCGGACCGCCGAGGGCCGGACGCAGTGGATGGCAATCGTGACGGCCCCCGAGAACCACAGCCGGCTGTCGCGCTACAAGGAGATCTCCCAACGTCTCGCCCGTGCGGAGGGGCTGTCAGACGACGCCGCGCGCACGCTCGCGAAGGAAGGCAAGGCTATCGTCTGGATCGACGGCGGTCTGCACGCGACCGAAACGCTCGGCGCGCAGCAGCTGGGCGAAATGGTGTACCAGATGGTCAGCCGCACGGATGACGAGACGCAGCGGTTTCTGAACGACACGGTCGTGTTGTTCGTGCACGCCAACCCGGACGGGAACGAGCTCGTAGCCGACTGGTACATGCGCAACCCGGCGCCGGAGAAGCGGACCCTTTCAGCACTACCGCGGCTGTACCAGAAATACATCGGGCACGACAACAACCGTGACTTCTTCGCGTCCACGCAGCCGGAAACGGAAAACATCAACCGCGCGCTCTATCACGACTGGATGCCGCAGGTGCTCTACAACCACCACCAGAGCGGGCCGGCAGGGACGGTGCTCTGGTCCTCGCCGCAGCGCGACCCCTACAACTACAACCTCGACGCGCTGTTGATTCTCGGGCTCCAGGCGCTCGGCACGCACATGCACCAGCGCCTGGCCGCGGAAGGCAAGCCGGGCGCGACGATGGCTTCAGGCGGTCCGTATGACGGCTGGTGGAACGGCGGGATCCGAAACACCGGGAATTTTCACAACATCCTGGCGATCCTGACCGAGACGATCGGCAGTCCTACTCCGATGCGCATCCCGCTGGTCATCGCGCGCCAGCTGCCAAGTCGCGACCAGCCGAACCCGATCGCGCCTCAGGCATGGCACTTCCGGCAGTCGGTGGATTACTCCATCTCGCTCAATCGCGCGGTAATCGACTATGCGTCGCGGAACCGCGAGCACCTGCTGTTCAACATCTATCGAATGGGGAAGAACGCGATCGAGCGCGGAAGCCGCGACACCTGGACACCATCGCCGACCCGCTTGGAGGCGCTGGCGAAGAAGGTGGCCGAAAAGACCGGTGCGGAGGACGCTGGCGGGCGCGGCGCAGTCGACCCGTCGCGTGAGGCAGGGCTCTGGGCGGAGCTGAGGAAGCCCGCGCTGCGTGACCCGCGCGGATACATTATTCCGTCGAACCAGCCGGATTTCCCGACGGCCACGAAATTCGTGAACGCGTTGCGCGAGGTCAACGTCGCCGTGCAGCGTGCCACCCGCGACTTCACGGTGCAGGGCACACAGTACCCCGCCGGATCGTACGTCGTCCAGGCGGCGCAGGCGTTCCGGCCGCACGTCATCGACATGTTCGAGCCGCAGGATCATCCCAACGTGTTCCCGTTTCCAGGTGGTGCACCCACGCCGCCGTACGACAATGCGGGATGGACGCTCGCGTTCCAGATGGGCGTGCAATTCGATCGCATCCTCGAGCCGTTCACCGGACCGTTCGAGAACGTTACCGAATGGAACGTCAAGACGCCCGCAGGGCGCGTGGATCCCGTGGCCCCTGGGATCATGTACGCCCTCAGACCCGACTCGAACAACGCGTTCATCGCCGTGAATCGGGTCTTGAAAGCGAACGAGTCTGTGTGGAACACCGCTCGGACGTTCCGCTTCAACGGGGGCGAGGAGGCGGCGAGGCGCCTCACGACGATCGCGGCCGACCTCGGGGTGAATTTCCGCGCGGAGAGGGGAGCAGCGGCTACGGGCGATCGGGTCCGCCTTGGGCGCGTCGGGTTGTGGGATCAGTACGGAGGCTCGATGGAGTCCGGTTGGACCCGCTGGATTCTGGAGCAGTTCGAATTCCCGTTCACCCGCGTGTATGCACCGGAGCTCGACGCGGGCAATCTCGGTGCGAAGTAC
>JAIVJE010000469.1 GCA_020200195.1 Acidobacteriota bacterium
CCATTATCCGGGCTCCCCGCCTGTTTCCCTCGGTAGCGGCTATTCTGGCACCCTTGACGCAGGTGCGACACTGCTAAACAGGGACGAATCGGTAATATCGGTGCGTTTTTGGTTATTCGCTTGCCCTCTCGACCGTCAAAGGCGGCTGAGTGGCCGCCCCTCGGCGTGAAGCGGCGACTGCGCAATGCCGACATTACTTATGACGGCTGAGGAAGGTGTGACATGACGCGACGTCTGGTTCTCTGTTTCGCACTGCTCCTGTGCGCCCGCCCTGTCACGGCGGCCCCCCTCACGCTCGCGGACCTCGACTTCAGCGACGCCTGGATCCTCCCCGTTCCGTCAACCGGATACCTCGATATCGTCCAGGAGCACGGGGCTCTCGGCACCACCATCACGTTCAACCAGCCATTCACTGGCGTCTGGACGTTCAAATACCAGGCGTTCGACGCCTGGCCGGTCTGGTGGGAGAACGGTGGACTCTATCTGATGCCGGGAATCCCGGCGCACGCCCTGCAATCCATGACCCTCGACTTGCAGTCTGTGTCGCTGCTCGACTTCGCGCTACCGTTCGGGTCGGCAGCGCCGGACCGCATTCTTTTCTACGATATGGTGTTCACACCCACACTGCTCCCGACACAGGAGATCGCGGTGCCGGAGCCGGAGACGTTGCTCCTTGTTGGCAGCGGTGTCGCCGGCCTCCTTGCCCGCCGCCGGCGGCGTGCCGCGGCGCCCATTCGGTAGCGTCCGCCCGGCCTCAGAAGTACTTCTTCAGCCCAATCGTCAGCGCCAGTCCGTCCGGGTTCAACGAGTCGACGTCACTGACCAGGTGGTATCGCGCCTCGGCCTTGACGGCGACACTGCGGCTGGTAAAGAACTCCAGTCCGCCGAAGACCGTGGCTCCGAGCTTGGATTCCGAGTCGCCGAAATTCTCACCGTTGTCGCGCAGCTGGAGGAAGTACACTCCGAGGCCGGCGCCGACAAAGGGATGAAGCGCGCCTCCTTCCCAGTTGTAGACGACGTCGGTTGCGATTCTGATGTAGCGCAGCGAATCGTCCTCCTCGCGATCGAATTCAGGATTCATCCAACCGAGACCTACGCGAACACTCGTGCGCGGCGTGAAATAGTACTCGTAGAATCCCTCCACGTTCGGACCCATGTCGAGCGCCTCCTCGCGCGGAAGAAACAGCCCGACGTCGGCGCCGAGTGCGGCTGAGTCGGTTGCCGGCACACGTCTCTGGGCCAGCGAGGCCGACGGCACCGCAAGAACCATCGCAAGTGCCACGCAGAATTGACGCATCAGTTCACCCCTTTTTCGGTTGGCCGGCATCACAGCTTTGCCCGCAAGACGAGTACCGATCGCCGATCGAGTGGCTGAGCTTTAGCTCAGCTGGAAGCCGGGAGCTCCTCTGGCCTCCTGCTTGCAAAACTTGACGAGTTCGTTGCGAGATCGGACGATCGACCGTCGCACCCAAGACGCTATGCGTATCTGCGGACGTTTTTTCTTCTGCCTGCTGCTGCCATTGATGGCTGCGTGCAGCGGATCTTCAACTTCGACCAGCGTTGTCGGACCGACGACCGAACGGTGTGCGGTCGCAGTGAGCGCGCCGGCCGCGCCGATCGGTCCGGGCGGTGGCACCGGAACCATCTCCGTAGACACCGCGCGAGAGTGCCAGTGGTCGGCGAGCGCCGAAGCGACATGGCTCTCGATCATGTCGGGAGCGACCGGTCAGGGAACGAGCACCGTGCCGTTTTCGGCGGCGCCGAATCGATCGACCTCGGCGCGTCGCGGAACGATCGCGGTGAACGGGCAGCGCGCCGAGATCACCCAGGAGGCCGCAACCTGCAGCGGTTCGGTCTCGCCCGCGACCGTGAACCTCGGACCGGCGGGTGATGACGACGTTCAGCTGACGGTAACCGAGCAGGAGTTCTGCGCCTGGACGGCGGTCTCACGCGTGTCGTGGATATCGGTGACGTCGGGCGGAAACGGAACCGGCAACGGAGAAGTCCGGCTCAACGTCGCGGCGAACACGGGCCCCGCACGCACCGGAAGTGTGGATGTGGCCGGGCGTGAAGTCGTCATTACCCAGGCGGCAGCCCCCGCGCAGTGTACGTTCAGCATCAGCCCCGCAAGTCTGTCCACCGGCGCCGCCGGTGGCACCGCCGCCGTCACGGTGACCGCATCACCCAATTGTGCGTGGGCCGCGATCAGCGAAGACCCGTGGATCGCGGTCAGCTCGGGAGCGACCGGCGTGGGCGGCGGGACCGTGACGCTGCAGGTCTCGAGTAACAGCGGATCGGCGCGGACGGGGCGCGTCACGATCGCCGGCCAGACATATACCGTGACGCAGGCCGGCGCCGCTGCCTCATGTAGCTACAGCATCTCTCCGGCCAGTGCGTCGGTCGATTCCGCAGGTGCGTCACAAACGGTCTCGGTCACGGCGACCAATGGATGCGCATGGTCTGCCGTCAGCAATGTCACGTGGATCGTCGTGACCGGGGCGGCGAACGGCACCGGTAACGGCAGCGTGACGCTGACGGTGGCGCCGAACGCCGGCGGATCCCGCACCGGCACGGTCACGATTGCGGGGCAGACATATTCGGTAACGCAGTCGGCCGCGGCTCCTCCGCAATGCACGTTCACCGTAGCCCCCGAGTCGGTACCCGTCGCCGCGGCGGGTGGATCGCCGAGCGTTGACGTCACCACCGGTTCGAGCTGTACGTGGAGCGTCTCGACGTCTACAACCTGGATCACATTCTCCGGCGGTAGCAGCCGCACCGGTTCGGGGGCGGTGCAGTTGACGGTCGCATCGAACACCGGGAGTGCGCGAACCGGGACTGTGTCGATCGCGGGCAGAACGGTATCCATCGAGCAGGCCGGCGCACCGGCGCCGTCATGTAGCTTCAGCATCAACCCGACGAGCGCCAGCCCGCCGGCCGCTGGAGGATCGACGACCGTCGCCGTCACCACGACCTCCGGGTGCACATGGACGACGACCGGCGCACCGTCCTGGATCACCGTCACCGGCGGGAGCGGCGCGGGCAATGGGTCTGTGACGCTCGCCGTCCAAGCGAATACCGGTACGGCCCGCACCGCCACGTTGACCATCGCCGGGCAGTCTTTTGTCGTCACGCAGGCGGCCGCCGGCGCAACCTGCACCTACTCGATCAACCCGACCAGCGCGAGCCCACCCGCGGCCGGGGGCTCGACGACGGTCGCCGTCACCGCCACGGCCGGCTGCGCCTGGACGACGACCGGTGCGCCGACGTGGATCACCGTCACCGGCGGGAGCGGCACGGGCAATGGGTCTGTTACACTCGCCGTCCAGGCAAACACCGGCGCCGCCCGCACCGCGACCCTGACGATCGCAGGACAGTCGTTCGTCGTCACGCAGGCGGCGCCGCCTCCGGCGTGCAGCTACAGCATCAACCCCACGAGCGCGAGTCCGACCGCGGCAGGCGGATCGACGGCGGTCGCCGTCACGACGACGGCCGGCTGCAGTTGGACGACAACGGGTGCGCCGACGTGGATTACCGTCACTGGCGGGAGCGGCACCGGCAACGGCTCTGTGACGCTCGCGGTCCAGGCGAACACGGGAGCACCGTGAGCACGGCGAGCCATTGCACCTGGACGGCCTCGGTAACGACCGGGGGATCATTCCTGACGATCGTGTCGGGGAGCAGCGGAACCGGAGGCGGGACGGTGGAGGTCCGAGTGGATCGGAATAAAGGTTCCGCGCGCAGCGGGACCTTGACCATCGCCGGCAAGGTCGTCACGATCAACCAGGCTGCGGAAGGCTGAACGATACCGCATTGACCGCGCGCCCACGGAATGCCAGAATGCGCCGGTAGCTCGACGCGAAATCAGACAGTCCTGATCGACAAGCTCGTCAAGCTGCCGAAGCGACGGAGGCAGAAGTAGTGCGCCGAGGGGATCTTCGCGCCGAGTTATGGCAGAGCCTGGGCCTTGCCTCCAGGCGGTGGCGCGATTCTCGCAGCATATCGACCGTCATGGGTCGCACCAGGACTGTCTCGGTCGCGCAGATTCTCGATGACGCGCGAGGTCTGTACCTCCACGAGGCGATCGCGCTCTGCCGTCAGTTAGGCGCTCACCCCGTCGCCGGGTCGGCGGGGCCGTTCCCGGCGGCGGATCGCATCGCGATCACGGAAGTCGGAGCTGTGACGGTGTTATCCGGCGACCGCACCGCCAAGGCGACCACGGCCGTCATGTGGCTGGGGGGCATCCTTCACGCGGTCGTCGCGTGCGCGGACGACGGGCGCGAGGCGTTGCCGGCCGGACTGAAATTCACCGTCGCTCGCGCGTCCGGCTGGACGTTTGACGACCCGTCGCGCCCTGCCGACCTCGGCGCGTTCAGCCCCCACGCCTCCGTCCCGGAACTTCTGGAAGCCATTCGCCGGTATGCGCCGATCGATGAGCGCGCGGTCCTCCGGACGCTCTTTCAACGGTGCGCGTTCCGGATCTCGTTTGCGCCGGCCCCCGAGCCTGGTATGCCGGTCCCTGAGATACCGCTCGCTGCGGTGGAAGCGGCACCCGATCCCGAAACCGCCGACACGTCAGAGGATGGTCCGCGATCCATTTCAAAGCCCTCGCTTGCCCTTCGGCTCGACGGCGCACAGCCCCGAATCGAACTTCGCAGCATCGAGGACCTGCGTCGCGTGCGGGAATCCGCCGGAGTCACGATCGACGCGATCAGGGCCGTGACGAACATCCCATCGAAGCTGATACAGGATCTCGAGCGAGGCGACTTCAAGCGCTGGCCGCGCGGCGTTTTTGCGCGCGCGTATCTGACGTCGTACGCGCAGCAAATCGGGGTGCTGCCGGGCCCGCAGCCGCCATCACCGGCGTCATCCTGATCGCGGCGTGGGCCGCTCCCGCGATCCGTTCAGGCGGCGGTGCGGCTCGCAATGGCGCCGCGTCGGTCGCGGGGACTCGGGCGTCCGAACAGCCGCTCGGCACCACCGGACAAAGCCAGCAGACTGCGCGTCAGGCCGCCGAAGAACGACAGCGCCTCACGTCGGTTCTGACGACCATGGCTGAGCGGACCCGACAGCTCGAAGTGGAGCTGGAGACGCTCGAGTCGCGGATCGATCAGGAGAGCGAGGGCGTGACGGTCCGCGATCGCATCGAAGCCATCTATCAGGAGCTGTCGCAGCTTGACGGACAGCGGCGCCGCTTGAGCGCCGAACTCCGTGCATTCGATCGTCGTCGGACCCGTCCGGGTCAGTAGTCTTCCGATTCCAAACCGGACAGCTCGCCAGGCCGTCCAACCAGCATGCATATCGTCGTCCTCCTACTCGCGTTGGCGGCGAGCGCGTGGTTGCCAGTTGGCGCTCTTCTCCCCGCCCAATCGGCGACTCCTAGCCTTTCCGCCGAAGCCGATCGACTATTTGAAACGCTGGCGTTGCGCGAAGGAATGACCGCCGGCGAAATCGGCGCGGGCGCCGGCGAGTTGACCGTGCTGATCGCCAAACGTCTCGGGCCGCAGGGCAGCGTTCACAGCACCGACATCAACGCCGATCGGCTCAGCAAGATCCGCAAAGCGGTCGAGGCCGCCAATCTCCAGAACGTCAGGGTCATCGAGGGCGGTACGGTGACGACGAACCTGCCGGATGGCTGCTGCGACGCGATCTTCATGCGGTCGGTGTATCACTACTTCGAGGATCCCGTCGCCAGGAACGTCAGCATTCTGCGCGCGTTGAAACCGGGAGGGCGGCTGGCGGTCATCGACTTCAAGCCTGATCACCGTCGCACCGCCTCACCAGGCAAGCGCGCGGCGGGCGATGATCATGGCGTGATGCCAGAGACCATCGTTGCACAGGCGACGCAGGCGGGGTTTGAATCGGTCCAGACCCAGGATGACGGGCCCGGGCGGCTGTTTCTCGTGCTCCTGCGCAAGCCAGGCGCCATGCCATAGCGCCCCGAGGCTCAGCGCGATTCTGATTTTCCGGCATGAGCGTGACGACGGTGTGGCGATCCATGGGGAAGTACTCTCCTTCGCACGATTGACGAGATCGTCAGTCGGCCCTTCCTGCTGAATCCGCCGCACTTCTTTCATCGTCCGCTCGATCATCGAATCGATCTTGTCGGGTGCCCCGCCGAAGCTGATGGCGATCCGTCCCGCGCCGCGCTGCGGCAGCTGCTGGGCGAGTCCGACCGACACGTTGTAGGTTTCGCCCAGCTCTTCACGAAGGATGTCCCGTAGGGCGATTTCGAGGACTTCGGTCGCTGCCTCGACGCGGGTCTGTTCGTGCTCGTCGAGCGGTGGGTCGGCAGAGAAGCTGATGACCGTTTGGGCCTTCGGTTCCCGCCCTTTCTCGACCGCGGCGCGCTCCACGGCCGCGGGGAACTTCATCTCGACGTCCTTATAGCGGCTGACCGCCTGCTTGGTCGACGGCAGCGACCCCACATACCGGGCCACGAGCGGCAGCGCCTCCTCGAGCTTGAACGCGCCCACCATGAAGAACGTGAAATCGGCGGCGTTGGCGAACCGCGCGCGATAGAACGCGAGCATGGCTTCCCGATCGAGCTTGGCGATGCGATCGAGGGTCAGCGGCCGGGACGTGTAGTGGTTCCCCGTGTTCACCTGGGCGATCTTCTCGCCAAACAACAGGCCCGGGCTGCGCTCCCGGTTCTGGTACGACGCTTCGAGCTGTTTGCGAATCAGAGCGAACGCTTCGGGGTCGTCGCCCGGAGCGGTGAACTCGAGGTTCAGGAGCTGCAGCGCGGACTCGAGGTTGGCAGGGTTGCCGGACCCGGAAATCCCGTGCATCGACAGCGAGATGAATGGCTGCGCGGACGCGATCTTCCCCGCAAGCAGTTTTTGCATGTCGACCGCGCGGTGGCCGCCGGCGCCCGACAGTCCGACCTGCGCCGACGCGAGGGTTGCCTCGGCGTACCGCTCGGCTGGCGCCAGCGAACTGCCGCCGGATGCCGTGAGCGAGAACAGCACCTGGTCGTTCTTGAAATCGGTCGGCTTGAACCAGGCCTCGACGCCGTTCGCAAACCGGACGACGGTGACGCCGAGCTCTTTGACGTCGCGTCGATCGGTGATGGCAGCCGGTTCCGGGATGCGCTCCATCAAGGCCCGCCCGCTGTCCGCGTCGTTCCAGGCGGTGACCGCGACGGCGCCGGCAGTTGTGATCGATGCGCGCAGCTGTGCCTCGGTCGGCACGGGCAGATCCGCTTTCTGCGGCGAGACGGCGAGGACGGCACGGCTTTCGTCGGAGAGGAGCGTACGCGCGGCCGCCGACGCGTCCGTGACCGAGATCGTCGGCAGCAGCTGCTGGATCAGCCGGTACTCGTAATCGATGCCGGGCGCCGGCTCGCCGTCGAGGAAATGGTTGACGTATTCCTGTGCGTAGGAACCGCTTTCGGTCTTGTCGCGCTCGCTGTATCCCCGTTCGTATGCGGCCAGCATCCATTTCTTGGCCCGGTCCAGTTCCGACGCCCCGAACCCATGCCGCAGGGCCCGATTCGCTTCGAGGACCAGCGCCGACAGGCCGTTCTCGATCTTCCCCTCCTGGACTCCGGCGCCGAGGGCGACAGTCGAGACCGTGGGGCTCAGGCCGCTCTCGTACGCACCCGCGTTGAGAAACTGCGCATCCGGTTTTCGCGACAACTCGTCGAAGCGCTCGTTCAGCATCTGGAACACCAGTTGATGAACGACGCTGCGCCGATAGTCCGCGACCGTGTCGTGGCTTCCCCTCGGGCGCTTCGAGACGAGCGACACCGAAGACTGTGTGGCTTCCGGATCCGTCGCGACCTTTACGAGCATTTCCGACTGCAGTGGGACTTCGTACACGCGCTCCGGGGCC
>JAIVJE010000173.1:0-2971 GCA_020200195.1 Acidobacteriota bacterium
TCCGAATACATCGCCTTGTGACCGGCGCCGCAGACGCAGCGCGCGATCGCCCGCGGTTCGCTGGCCCCGGCCAGCACCGCAGGAATGAAATCGGCCAGCTCGGTCCAGCTCGCCGCCGCGTCGAACACCTCCGGTGCCACCTTCAGGCAGTGCCAGATCTTCGACCACCACCACTCCGACGAGTACGTCCCGCCGATCGGCGCCAGGTACTCGGGCGCGTGACGGGCAGCGGTCTCGGTAATCGCGGCAGCTTCGGCAGCCGACGTGTGATCCTTCCATAGCCACGCGTGCGCCGCGAGGTTCTCCCGCCATTGAGGGTCGATCGCCAGGGGCCGGCCGGTTGCGTCAATCGGCAGAGGCGTCGAGCCGGTCGTGTCCACTCCGATGCCGATGACCCGACTGCGGTCGAACCCGCGATGCCGCTGGGCGTCGGCCAGCGCGCAGGTGACGGACGCCTGGAGCCCCGCGATGTAGTCGGCGGGATTCTGCCGCGCCAGATGTGGGTCCCACGCGTCGACGAGCACCCCCTGCTCGCCGCTCGGGTACGCGAACACATTCGTGCCGGCCACCTGGCCATCCGCACACGCGACGACGACCGCCCGCACCGAGTTGGTGCCGTAGTCGATGCCGATGGTGAACGCCGGCGCCATCAGCCCACCAGCACCGGGGCGACGACGTCGAGGACGTCGGGGCCGGTGCCGACGGCCCGGGCGGCGTCGAGCCGCGGCTGATCCGCCAGGATGCGGACCGCCTTGCGCGCCAGATTGGCGAAATTGATCATGCTGCGCTCGATCGCGCGCGTCGGATCCTCCCGGTACGTGAACTGATCCTGGCTGTAGTAGCCCTGATAGTTGCGGAGGAACGTGGTGTACAGGTACTCGACCGACTCGGTGATCGAGACCGTGCCGAACATGAGGTCCTGATCGTTTCGTCCCTGGCGGGCATCGTTGATGTCGAACTTGTGGACGGGCACTCCGGCATAGGCGGCGAGATCGCACGAGGTGGATGCCGTAGTCGCTTCCATCTTCTGATGGCCGTAGTCGATCGTCAGGCCGCAATTGTTGCCGCCGGTAGCCGCATTGACCTTCTGGGCAACCAGGATCGCCGATGCGGCGGTCGGGATGATCATGTACAGCTCGCGCGGCTCGTACGGCTTCGGCTCAATCGCCAGCCTGATGCCGTACTCGAGGCACTTGCGGTTCACGGTCACCAGCGCTTCGGTGAACCACTCGATGGACTCCCGGTAATCAATCTGGAAGTGATAGTCAGCGCCGTCTGAACCCGGCCAGACACTGAGCACCGGGATGCCGATGATCCGGCAGAGCTCCGCGCCCTTCAGGATTTCCTCGAGCGCCGCACGTCGGAGCTTCGGATCTGGATTGCAGGGACCGCCCAGCCGGAACTTCGGATGTGTCCACGTGTTGATGTTGCACGCGCTGAGCGTCAGCCCGAGATCGGCGAGGAACCCGTTTCTCGCGCGGTCGATCGCCTGATGGTCGAGATCGCCGTTGAGCGTCTTCTCGAACACACTTTGATGGATCTCGATCGCGCCGACGCCCGCGCCGGCGGTGCGGCGACACTGGCTTTCGAAGTCGCTGCGGAAGTCAGGATCATCCGAGTGGTAGCCGGGCGGCGCAAAGCGGTCGCAGAAATCGCCCGCAGACCAATGCCCCACGCTCATGCGAATGCCCATCGTCTTGAGAAAGTCCAGCGACGCCGCGCGGTCGAGATAGCCTGGCAGCGCCGCAGCGTACGCGTGCTGATCCGCCGAGAAACGATTCATCTCTGCTCCTCCGACGCTACGAATGCTAGCAAAGGTTCGGTGGGTTCGAAAGGTTCGCCGGGTGCGCCGGGTTCGACAGGTGCGGCAGGTGCGGCAGGTGCGGCAGGTGCGAAGGGTTCGAACCCAGCGAAACCAATCAGATTAAGATGGCCGTGAGGACAGCTATGAGACATCGTGGCTTCGGTTGTATCTCGGCGATCGCGACGATTTGCCTGTCCGCGGCGGGGAGTACGCAGAGTGGGCGCCCGGCGTCGACCCGCGACTATCCGGTCAAACCTGTGCCGTTCACCAGCGTTCACCTGAACGACGTGTTCTGGGCGCCGCGCATCAAGACCAACCGGACAGCCAGCATCCCGCTCGCGTTCCAGCAGTGCGAACGTACGCAGCGCGTCTATCACTTCGAGCGCGCCGGTGCCGCGCTTCGCGGCGAGGCACTGACGGACAGGAAGTCGCCTGGGTATCCATTCGACGATTCCGATCTGTACAAGGTGATCGAGGGCGCGTCGTACACGCTGAGCGTCCACCCGGATCCCAAGCTGGATAGCTATGTCGACGGTCTGATCGCCAAGATCGCCGCCGCCCAGGAGCCGGATGGTTATCTCTACACGACGCGCACAATCAACCCCAAGGCGCCGCATCGGTGGGCGGGCACGGCGCGCTGGGTGCTCGAACGCGACGACAGCCACGAGTTGTACAACCTCGGCCACATGTTCGAGGCCGCCGTGGCGCACCACCTCGCCACCGGCAAGAAGACGTTTCTGACCGTGGCGATCAAAGCAGCCGATCTGCTGGTCAACACCTTCGGTCCTGGCAAACGGTCGACGTGGCCGGGCCATCAGATCACCGAGATGGCGCTCGTCAGGCTGTACCGCGTCACGGGGAACGAAGCGTATCTGAAGCTGGCGAAGTTCCTGCTGGACGAACGCGGTCCGGGTCCTGACGCTGCCGATCCCACGAAATACCCGG
This sequence comes from Acidobacteriota bacterium, assembly GCA_020200195.1. Classification (GTDB taxonomy): domain Bacteria; phylum Acidobacteriota; class Vicinamibacteria; order Vicinamibacterales; family 2-12-FULL-66-21; genus JAIVJE01. Next base: position 2,750 of record JAIVJE010000173.1, read on the forward strand.
GTGGCGAGCAGGCGAACCCGCGCGGCCTGCAATACAACCAGGCGCACCTGAAGGTCATCGAGCAGGCGGAACCTGTCGGCCACGCCGTGCGAGCCACCTACATGTACTCGGGAATGGCCGATGTCGCCGCCCTGACGGGCGACGAAGCGATGCGCGCCGCGGGCATTCGGATCTGGGACTACTTGATGAAGAGCAAGCTCTACCTGACCGGTGGCATCGGTG
>JAIVJE010000173.1:3007-10389 GCA_020200195.1 Acidobacteriota bacterium
GAGCTGCCCAACATGACCGCCTATAACGAGACATGTGCCTCGGTGGGCATGGACTATTGGGCGCATCGGTTGTTTCTGCTCGAGGGAGACGCGCAGTACATCGACGTGATGGAGCGGACCCTCTACAACGGCCTGATCTCGGGCGTCGCGCTTGATGGCAAGACGTTCTTCTACCCCAACCCCCTCGAGTCGAACGGCCAGCACGCCCGCAGCGAGTGGTTCGGCGTGGCCTGCTGCCCCGGGAACATTACCCGTTTCATTGCCTCGGTACCGGGTTATCTCTACGCAGTCAGAGGCGACACGCTGTATGTGAACCTGTTCGCCGCAGGAAAGGCGGATATCACGCTGGTCACGGGACGCCGGCTGACGCTGGTCCAGGAAACACGGTATCCGTGGGATGGTGCCGTGAAGATGGTCCTCACGCCGGCGAACGCTGGTCAGTTCGCGCTCAACGTGCGCATTCCGGGCTGGGCCCGTAACCAGCCGGTGCCGACCGACCTCTATCGATTCCTGGACAAAGCCACGGCCGCCGCTACCGTCACGGTGAACGGTCGTGCGGTCGACATGACACTCGACAAAGGGTACATCACCATCAACCGCACGTGGCGCGCTGGTGACGTTGTCGAGCTCTCGCTCCCGATGGAGGTCCGCCGAGTCGTAGCGAACGAGCAGGTGGAGGCGGACCGCGGCCGTGTCGCCCTGCAGCGCGGCCCCGTCGTCTACGCTGCGGAATGGCCGGACAACCCGGACGGCAAAGTCCGCAACATCGTGCTGCCGGACGCGAATGTGCTGACCTCGGAGTTCCGCGCCGACTTACTCAACGGCGTCCAGGTGATCAAGGGGCAGGCCGTGGGACTGTCGCGCGACGCGACCGATAACGTGAAGCGCACGGATCAGCCGTTCATGGCGATCCCGTACGCCACCTGGGCGAACCGTGGGCGCGGGCAGATGACGGTCTGGCTGGCGCGCACCGACACGGCCGCCAGGCCGACACCATACCCCACTGTAGCGACGACCAGTACGGTTACGGCGTCGACGCCCGCCTCCGGTCGTGGTAAGAGCACGCGTCCGATCGTCGATGGCGAGGAGCCGCGCGACTCGAGCGATCCCGGTTCTTACTTCGACTGGTGGCCCGCACGCGGCAGTCAGTTGGAATGGATTGAGATGACGTTCGTGAAACCTTCCAGCGTGTCCGAAGCCGAGGTGTATTGGTTCGACGATACGGGCCGCGGTCAAGTCCGGGTGCCGAAGTCCTGGCGCATCCTCTACAAAGACGGAGAGACCTGGACACCGGCCCTGGCCTCCGGCGGATACGGGATCGCGAAGGATCGTTGGAACAAAGTGACGTTCAGCCCCGTGACCACGAGCGCGCTTCGCCTCGAAGTGACGATGCAGCCGGAGTTCTCGGCGGGGTTGCAGGAATGGAGGGTCAAGTAAGTCCTGACCCGCGGAGGCGCACAACCAGTCGCGGCGAGGTGCGCAGGATTACCGTCGCACGCTCGCCGCACCCGCGAACCGCTGATCTTATTTCAGGTGCTTGCTGACCAGCTTGGTCATCTCGAACATGTTGACGGTGGCCTTTCCACCGAACACGGGCTTCAGCGCGGCGTCAGCCTTGATCATACGTTTGTTCGTCATGTCCTGCAGCCCGTTCTTCTTGATGTAGCCCCAGAGCTTCTTGGTCACCTCGGTCCGCGGAATGGGCCTCGAGCCGACGACCTCCGCGAGCGCGGCGCTCGGCGTGACCGGCTTCATGAACGCGGCATTGGCCTTCCGGGCCGGCTTTCTCGCTGCACTCTTCTTTGCCATCGCAATCCTTTCAACGACGCTCAACGTCCGACGTCTGCTGCATAGCATCCCACAAAAAAAGGGGACTGCCACCTTACTTCGAGACGCCGAACGTGAATACCGTCTTCGAGCGATATTCCAGTCCCGGCTGCAGGATAGTCGAGGGGAAGCTGGGCTGGTTCGGCGAATCGGGAAAATGCTGCGTTTCGAGGCACAGACCAGCACGGTGTTTGTAGACGTGTCCCCCCTTGCCGGTCAACGTGCCATCGAGGAAATTGCCTGCGTAGAACTGCATCCCGGGTTCGGTCGTCGCGACTTCCAGTGTCCGACCGCTGGCGGGATCGGTCAGGCGCGCGGCAGGCTGCAAGCCGGCGCCGCGACGCGTGAGCACCCAGTTGTGATCGTAACCCTTTCCGTTTTTCAACTGCTCGTCCGGCTGATCGATGCGCATACCGATCGCCGTCGGCGTGCGGAAGTCGAACGGCGTTCTCTGCACCGGGGCGATTGCACCGGTGGGGATCAGCGTGGCGTCCACGGGCGTATAGCGATCCGCATGGATCGTCAACTCGTGGCCGAGGATATCTCCGGCACCGTCACCAGCGAGGTTGAAGTAGCTGTGGTGCGTCAGGTTCACGGGCGTCGCTTTGTCCGTTGTCGCGTGGTAGTCGACGGTAAGCTCGTTCTTGTCGGTCAATGTGTATGTCACGCGCACCGTCAGATTTCCCGGGTATCCTTCCTCGCCGTCCGGGCTGGTGCGCGTGAACGCGACGGCGGACTGGCCCGCCACCGGGGCGGCGCTCCACACAACCTTGTCGAAGCCTTTGTTGCCGCCGTGCAGGTGGTTCGGGCCGTTGTTGGTCGCCAGTGTGTACGTGCGCCCGCCGACCGTGAAACGCCCTTTCGCGATCCGGTTTCCATAGCGGCCGATGATCGCGCCGAAGTACGGGTGGCCCTTGAGATAAGCGTCGAGGGTGTCGAATCCCAGCACGACGTCCGCCATGCGCCCCGAACGATCCGGCACCTTCAGAGACGTGATGATGCCGCCATACGTCATGGCGCGCACCTCGATGCCGTTCGCATTCGTGAGCGTATAGAGTTCCACCTGTTGTCCATCGGCGGTTTTGCCGAATGCTTCACTTCTGACGGCGCGGCGTCCCCGGGCCTGTGGATACGCGTCGGGTTTGGCGGCCGACACCACAACCTGTACGGCGGTGAAAGCGCAGCACGCCAGAATCAGACATCGACACAACAACATGGGACCCGCTGATTTCCTGCGATTGTAGACGACTCCTGCTGCCCCATGCCTCTGGAATCGCATAGTAAGATGTCGCACAAATCCATGGCCGGCCTCGAGTTTCGTGACGTGCACAAGTCGTTCGGGGCCGTGAAGGCACTGAGGGGCGTCAGCTTCACCGTCGAGGAAGGCGAGTCTCACGCGCTCGTCGGCGAGAACGGCGCCGGCAAGTCGACGCTTCTGAAGATGCTCGCCGGCATTCTGCGCGCCGACAGCGGAGAATTCTACTGGCATGGCGATCGACTCGACCTCGGCAGCCCGAGGGAAGGGCTGGAGCGTGGGATCGGCATGGTCTACCAGGAGACGCTGTGCTTCCCCAACCTGACGGTGACGGGCAATATTTTCGCCGGCCGCGAGTTGACGACCGGCGGGCGTCTGCGCGAAGCGGAAATGCGCCAGCGGACGCGCGCGCTTCTCGACGAGCTGCACCTCTCAATCGATCCGGACGATGTGGCGGAGTCGCTGTCGGCGGCACACCGTCAGTTGCTGCAAGTGGCGCGAGCGCTCGCCTTCGATTGCCGCATCCTGGTCCTCGACGAACCCACGACGTCTCTGACCGACGCGGAGGCGGATCACCTGTTTGCCGTGCTGCAGAAACTGAAGCGTCGCGGCGTCACGCTGCTCTACGTGTCTCACCGCCTGCCGGAAGTGTTCCGGCTCTGCGATCGCATCACCGTCCTGCGCGACGGAGCGTATGTCGGCACGTTCCCGCGCGACGAGGTGACACACGACCACATTGTCCATGCAATGGTCGGACGCGACCTGCCGCCTCGCACGGTCGACGCCGCCAGACACGCAGAAACACCAGTGCTGGAAATCGACGGGTTGACGCGGCGGCCTTACTTCACCGCGGTTTCCCTGTCGGTTCATTCGAGGGAGATCGTCGGCCTGTTTGGCCTGATGCGCCGGGCCACTTCGAGAGACGTGCTCATTCGCTCGCGCAAGGAGCGCCGCGAGGCTGAAGACCTCGTGCATGCGTGGCGCATCAAGGCGCCCGGCGTCGAGGTCCGCCCCGACACCCTGAGCGGCGGTAACCAGCAGAAAGTCGTGCTGGCCAAATGGCTGGCGACGAGCCCCCGGGTGTTGCTGCTGGACGAGCCGACCAAGGGAGTCGACGTCGGCGCCAAATTCGAGATTCACGAGATCGTACGGCGGCAGGCTGCGGACGGCATGGCGTGTCTCGTGGTCTCGAGCGACCTGCCGGAGGTTCTCGCGCTGGCGCACCGCATCGTGGTCATGCGAGAGGGGCGCGTGCAGGGGACGCTGGTGGGTGCGGACGCGACCGAGCAGGCCGTGATGCACCTGGCGACTGCGGAGCACAGGGACGCATCGTGAGGCGGCTGTGGAACCTCCGCGAGGTGAGCACGGTTGCGATCCTGCTGCTCGAGATTCTGTTCTTCGCCTGGTATCTGTGGCCGGAGGGCAACCGGCCGCACCCGTTCATCAACGCGCCCAACGCGCTGCTGATCCTGAAGTATTCCTCGATCTACGGGATCGCGGCGGTCGGCGCCGCGATCGTCATCATTTCCGGAGGGATCGACCTGGCGCCGGGGTCCGTCATCGCGCTGGCCGGCGTGGTGTTCGCGGGCCTCTTCATCGAAGCGCACTGGCCGCTCGGCGTCAGCATGCTCGCCGGTTTGCTCGTCGGTGTGGCGACGGGTCTCGTCAGCTCGGCGCTCATCGTCCTCGTTAAGCTGCCGCCCTTCATCGCCACGCTCGGGGTGATGGGCATGGCGCGCGGCGCCGCATTCGTGATCACGGAAGGACGGTACTTCGATGTCTCCCGCGAGCTCGTCGGGGGTTGGCGTCCGCTCGGCATTCCGGCCGACTGGGTCGCTCCGCTCGTCATGATCGCCATGGCCGTCCTGTTCCAGATTCTGATGACGCGTTTCCAGTGGGGCCGTGCGGTCTTTTCCGTCGGCGGGAACGAGACCGCGGCACTCTTCACCGGCATTGCGGTCGGACGGGTGAAAACGTCTGTCTACCTGATCAGCGGGCTGCTCGCCGCGGTCGCGGGTGTGGTCCTCGTGCTCGTACAGGGCCAGGGCAAAGCCGACCTGGCCACCGGCTACGAGCTGGACATCATCGCGTCGGCGGTCGTCGGAGGCGCGAGTCTTGCGGGCGGCCGCGGCTCGGTCGCGGGCGCGGTTCTGGGTACCTTGATTTTTGGCGTGCTGCGTAACGCACTGCCCCAGATCCCGGGCGCGACATTCTACGATCGCATGATCGTGGGTCTCGTGGTCATCGTCATCGTCGTCGTGGACCAGCTTCTGCTGAAACGAGGGAACTGATATGAGACGGATTGCCACCGCGATGATTGCCGCCACGCTGCTCTGCGCAACCGCGTGCACAAAGGACCAACCCGGCTCCGATGCCGGCGCCGCGGCGAAACCGAAGCTGCGCTTCGCGGTGATTCCGAAGGCCCTGGATATCCCCGTGTTCAACTACGCGCGGATCGGCGCGGAGCGGGCGGCTGCGGCGCTCGGCAACGTCGAAGTACTGTGGAACGCGCCGGCCAACGCCGATCAGCTCAAGCAGAAGGAGATACTGGAGTCGTTCATCACGCAGCGCGTGGACGGCATTGCCATCTCCTCTCTCAACGGGGACTTCCTGACCGACACCATCAACCGTGCGATCGACGCCGGCATTCCAGTGGTTACGTGGGACTCCGACGCCCCCAAGTCGCGCCGGATTGCCTTCTATGGCGTGGATGACTACGCCTCCGGTACGATCATGGGCGAGCAGGCCATCAAGCTCCTCAACGGCAAGGGCAAGGTTGCGCTGATCACCAGCCTGGGCGCAGCCAACCTGCAGAACCGGCTCACGGGCGTGCGTGATGCGCTGGCGAAAGCGCCAGGGATGGAGATCGTCGAGACCTACGACATCAAGGAAGATGTGGTCCGCTGCGCGGAGATCATCGCGACGGGCTCGCGCCGGTACCCGGATCTCGCCGCCTGGATCTCGGTCGGCGGCTGGCCGGTGTTCACGATGAACGCGCTCGACGGCGTCGATTCCTCCAAAACGAAGGTCATCTCCTTCGACACCATCGATCCTGCGCCGGAGCTGCTCCGCAAGGGCAAAGTTCAGGTGCTGCTCGGGCAGAAGTACTTCGGCTGGGGGAGCGAGAGCGTCAAGCTGCTCGCCAACATCAAGGCGGGAAAAATGCCTCCGTCACCGATCATCGACTCGGGCGTTGACGTGGTGACGAAGGAGAATGTCGACGCGTATGTGGAACAGTGGAAGCGGATGGCGGCGGGACCATCCTGATCCCGGAAAAGGGGACAGCCACCTTTTTGTCCCGCTATCCTCAAAAAGGTGGCAGTCCCCTTTTCCGGCTGATTCGAAAAGGTGGCAGTCCCCTGTTCCGTTGTCAGTGCGTGACGATCTGATCCTTCTTTTTGCCAAGTCCACGGATCTGAAGTACCGGCTCGGCGGACTCTTTGAGCACGTGCTGCCGGTAGAGCGCCGCCATCCGCTCGTTCTCCTCGCTGGCCAGCTTCTTCCTGGCGTCCGCGCGGGCGCGTAGCTTCTCTTCGCGTGCCGTCTTCGCGACCCCGAGGTCGTCGAGATCCGTCTGCTTGCCCGCCGCCACCGCCTGCGGGTCGAGCACGAGGCTATGGTCCGTGGTTGACAGGTTGACGCGCTTGTTCCCCGCAAAGATTTCATGCCGGCCGTGCTCGTCGTACCACTTGGTGAGCGTGGCGGTCATGTGCATCTTCTCGATGATGTTGCGCCAGCCGATTCCGGTGTTGTAGGCGCAGAACGAGATCTCCCCTTCCTGCGTGGCGTACGGGATGATGCACCGCTCGGTGCGACGGAAGTCGTAATTGAACAGGTCCTGGAACCACATTCCGGCGATGAACAGAAAATTCCAACGGTCGGCGCGACGCTTCTGGATATCGGCCGCCGTCCGTTCGAGCCCGACCTTGCCGTAATCCCGCTTGGTGGCCCCGAGCGTCTTGTCGAACTTCTGCAGCAGGTCCCGGATCTGGAAGTGCCTCGGCGACTTGAACGGATCGTAATGCCGCAGCATCGCCAGGCCCATCCCGATCGCCGTCAGCGTCTTGCCTCGTGCGGCATCGTTCAGCTTCTTCACGTCGAGCGCGAGCCGCTCGGCGTCGAGGAACGCCGTCACCGGCACCGACTCTTTCGTTTCCTTGTCGATCATGACCGCCATGCCGATCCCGCAGTTTGGATGACACCCGCAGGTGAGGTTGCCCCATTCCGCCCCGGGGCCGTGGACCAGATCCGCCCAGTCCGTGAACGTCCCCACGAACGAGATCGGGAACCAGTCACGCAC
>JAIVJE010000470.1 GCA_020200195.1 Acidobacteriota bacterium
GTTCGGCAGGTTCGAACCTGACTATTTCCTTTCAACTCTGAGATACCAGAAGCGAAACGCCACGCGATCGGTGGCCGGCAGCGACGCGAAGCGCGGCCCGGCCTCGGCGGCCGGGACGGTATGCGACGCGACGAGATCCAGGCGGCTGATCCGACGGCCCACGAGCTCCTTCGGGACGGCGATCCGGTAGAGTCCGATGCGCGCGGGATCGCGGTGCATGCGGATCTGAGCGATGGTGCCGCCGTTGAGGAACGCCGTCACCCTGGGCTGTTGATTCGGATCCTCGGTCTCAGCGGGATCCATGCGCACGGTCAACCAGTAGTCGCCGCGCCTGGGCAGGGGGACCCGGACGGCGACGCGTTCGTCGAGCGCCGCCCGGATAGTTGTATTACCCGCTGGCTCGGGTGGGGACCACGCGCCGACAAAGAACAGCCCGTCGCGCTCCCCCGCCGCGATCGTTGCGGGCTCACCGGCCGCCAGCGCCTCATGAAACACCAGCGCGGGAAGTATCGCGTGTACTGCGGCGGCGAAGAGGAGGACGAGAAGCAAGGCGGAGACCTGCACCAGCCGGGCGCGCGACACTGCCGGACGCGTCAGCCTGCCCGGCGCCCACAGCACCGATATCTTTGTCACAGCAAATGCGATCGCGCCGCCCGCCGCGACGAGATAAAAAGGATAGGCGTGCTGCGTGAAGCGCCACTCGCCGCCGCCGCCGAGCGGCCACGTCAGCGCATAGGGAATCAGCGACGTCAACAGCAGGATCAGGAGCAGCCGGCCGTCCCTCGTCCAGAGCGCCAGGACGAGGCCGGCGGCGGCGCAGACTTGGAGCACGCGTCCGGCGCCGCTCACCCAATGATCGAAGCCGGTCCAGTTCCGCACGAACGGGCGCCGGACGATACCCACGCTCGCCGTGTCGATGCTTTGAAAGGGACGCGCGACAAATTTCGACGTGACGTACCTGAGCGCGCTCACGGGCTCGTTGGTTGACTGCCCCTCCGCCGCGCGGTAATACACGGTGTGATAGTTGATCGCAAAGAACGGATCGCCGGTCGCTCTCCAGCAGTTGACGAGAAACGGCGCCACCAGCGCGCCGCAGACGAGCGCCGCGAGCACCGCGTGCCGCGTCACCGTCCCGCGTGCGAGCGCGGGGGACTCGAGAACGATCCAGACGAGGCCCGGCAGGACGAAGGAGAGCGCCGAGATCCGGGTCAGACAGGCGGCGCCAGCGGCAACTCCTGCTAACACCGCGCGCGACGCGGACGGCCGCTGACACAGCCGGACGAATGTCCACGCGGTCAACACCACGACCAGCATGAACGTGTCGTCGCGCCATCCATCGACGCTCCACGTCACCGCCTCCAGCTCCATGGCGAGCGCGAGCGCCGCGATCAGTCCCGCGAGTGGCGACCACGCCGCCGCTCCCAGCAGGTACGTCGCCGGAACGGCGAGCGTGCCGGCGAGCGCGGACGCGAAGCTGACCGAGATGTCAGCGCCGTCCGTCAGCCAGAGAAAGCCGCGCGTGACCGCCAGAAAGACCGGTTCGCGCACGTGCGCCTGGTAGAAGTGGCGCATCTCCCGGGCGAACCGCAGGTAGTTGGCGGGATCGCCGCCGACGTACGGGTGCTGCACGGGAGCGCCCCACGGCACGATCTGCGGCCGAAGGTGTCGAGTCAGGGAGAGCGTGCGCTGTTCGAGTGCGACCGCCCACCCGGGCTGGTTCATCCAGCCGTATCTGGACGCGAGCGCGTCGATCCGCAGCAGCGCCCCATACAGGGTGATCAGCGCTACGAGCGCCGCGAGCGCCGCACTGTGTCGCCGGCGGCGTTGATCAGTACGGCGCATGCGCGCGGCAGCTCAGCTGGCCGCTGCCCTCGGAGCAACCCGACGCACTGCGAGGCCGGAAATCGGGCGCAGCGATTCCTCGCGGCGACTCCGGCCTGTGTGATCCGCGTCGCATCAATCCACCACCGGCGCATCAGTGCGCCTGGCGGACTCGGCCCAAGTGCATCCCCTAGTCGCCGCGGCATCGAAGAGCATGAGCTGCGACCGATTTCCCGGGTTGCGGAGGGGGCAGCGGACGACGGAGCTGCCGTGCGCGTGCATCGACTTCGCGGTGCAGCCGTCACGCGTCGAGTGGCCCATATCAGCTGAATCGGGCCACTAGTCGCTGATCTCCAACGTCGACTTGATGCCGGTGCCCCGCTCGGTGAACCACGATTTGTGATCCTTCCACGGGATCTTGTTCGTCAGCAGGCGGTTCATCACGCCCGGCCATTTCTTGTCGATGGTCACGAAATCTTTGACGCCCATCGCGAAGTGTCGCGGATTCGCGTTCACGCTGCCGAATACGACCTGGTTCCCGAGCACCAGGAGCTGATTGATCCGATCGATCGGCTCCTCGTTCACGCCCGATCCGCCGGTCACGCTCAAGAGACACAGCACCCCGTTGGGGCCGATGATCTCCATCGCGTCGAATACGACCTTCGCGCTGCCGGTGGCCTCGATGACAATATCCGGCGGTCCAAGCTGTTTTTGCAGATCGAGCAAAGACGAGTTCTCGACCGACACGTATTCGGCGCCGAGCTGCATCGCGATCTGCGCGCGCAGATCGCTCTTCGGTTCGCGGCCCACGACGACGGTGCGGAGGCCCCGCGCCCGCAGCACGGCAGCCGCCAGCAATCCGACCGGGCCGCCCCCCAACACGATAGCCAGCTTCGGCTTCCACACGAGACGGCGCTGCAGGAGAAACGCGTGGTCGATGCCCTTCTCGACGACCGACATCGGTTCCAGCAGCACCGCGAATTCACGCACCGCCTTGGGGATTTTGTTCAGGTACTGCGGCGACTCCACGTAGTACTCCGCCATGAAACCGTGCCGCCGCGTGATGCCGCGCTCGGTGTATTGCCCGCTGCTGCACATGTCGTTCTCACCCGCCTTGCAGTTCGGGCACACCTTGCACGGCCGGCGCACGGTCGAGACCACCAGGTCACCGGCTTTCAGTCCTTTCACTTTCTTCCCGACCTCCTCGACGACGCCGAGGTTTTCGTGGCCGAGAATGAGGTACTCGTCGCCGTCCGGGGCCTTGCCATAGAGGCCGTGGTTGATCTCGGCGTCGGTGCCGCAGAGGCCGACGCGCAGCATCTTCACGGCCACCTGATCCGGTTTCATCTTCGGATCCGCCATGTCCCGCATGTGAATGCTGTTCGGTTCCCCCGGCCTGACGACGATCGCCTGCATGACTCAGCTCCCGGCTTCCAGCTATTGTGAGAAATCCGACAGCCTGAAATGCGGCTTGACCGCCTGTCCCTTGCTCCAGTCGTGGTACGCATGACACTCGAAGCACCGCGACTCTGCTCCTTTGGCGGGCGCGTGGCAGCTGGCACAGGTCGCCATCTGCGGCATCAGTACGTCGGAAGTCAGGCGGCTGCGATCCGCCGCGTGGCACGCAGTGCACTCGACCATCAGATGCGGCGCGTGGCTGAACGAGGCATGTGGCATCCACGACGCTTTGAGGTTGACGGGAGGAATGACCGGGAGCTGTCCTGCCGCCGTGCCGCTCGGGTCATGGCATTCCCGGCAGGACTTCTCCCAGAG
>JAIVJE010000174.1 GCA_020200195.1 Acidobacteriota bacterium
GCGCCGTCCTCAACAAAGACTCCCGGCAGCGACGAGCGTTGCCCATCCGAACGAATCAGCCTCCGCATGAGCCGGTTCGGCCGCAACCGCCGGTATGATCGAGGCATGCTGAAGAATGCACCGATAGTTCCCTACATTCCTGCCACCGACGTAGCTCGAGCACGCAAGTTCTACGAAGAGAAAGTCGGCCTCGTCCCGAAGGAAGAGATTGCCGGAGGCGTGGTTTACGAATGCGGCAACCGTTCGTGGATCTTCCTGTACCAGTCAGCGGGCGCCGGCACTTGAAGGCGAGTCAAGCTTCTGGATGGTCGTCTGCGAGACGGAAGTTCCGACGATGGCCGAGTACGAAGAGACGATGCGGAAATCGATGGAGATCAAAGAGCTCCAGGACAGCATGCAGGGCTACCACGACCTCGTCGATCACGGCCGCCGCGAGATCTACACGCTGGAGACCTAGACTTCGACGGTCTAGTTACCAGCGTCCTAACGGGTTCGGATCTCGCTTGATATAAAGTGCTGATCGGCGAGGACAACTGCGCGCGGAGAGCTCATCAGCGTACGTATGCCGAGTGTGGCTGTCCGCCTTGAATCGGTGACTGACGTCGGACTCAACGCGCTGATTCCAACAGAACCCATCGGCAGCCTGCCCCGGCCCCTCGCACTCATCGAGGCGGTGGAGCAGAGCGACAGCGACGATCCGCGCCTCGCCACGCTTTACGAGGACGCGATCCGCGACACCATCGCGCAGTTCGAAGCGACCGGATCTCCCGTCATCACGGATGGGGAACAGCGGAAGTATCACAACTTCTGGACATACTGCGTTCACGGACTTCCCAATACGGCCCCCGACGGCTTCAGGATTCCTTTCACCGCGGGACACACGCGTCGCATGCCGCGGCTGACCACCGGTCCATTCCGTTACAAGCGGTACGCGGACAGCTATCTCGACGTCGCGAAGCGGTACGCCCGCCTACCCCTGAAGCAGGCGGTCATTTCACCGTCCGCCCTGAGTCTCATGTATCCCGCCGAAGGGATCCCGGGCTATTCGCGCGGGCAATTCATCGACGATTTGCTGGCGGAGCACGAAAACGAGATCCGCCGCTGCTTTCAGAAAGGCGCCTACAAGGTCCAGATCGACTTCACCGAAGGCCGCCTGGCTATGAAGATCGACCCGGCCGGCCATCTTCTGCACAGCTTCATCGATCTGAACAACCTGGCGCTGTCGCGGTTTTCGACGGAAGAGCGTCAGCGCATCGGCGTCCACACCTGCCCGGGCGGCGATCGCGATTCGACGCACAGCGCCGACGTCGACTACGCCGAGTTGTTGCCAAGCCTGTTTCAGTTGAGGGTTGGCAATTTCTACATTGCGCTGGCCGGCGAGAGCGATCGCGTGCACGTCCTGAAAATCATCCGCCAGTACATGAAGCCCGACCACCGGGTCTTCGTCGGCGTCGTCGCGCCGATTGACCCGAAGATCGAAACGGCCGAGGAAGTGCGAGGTCGCGTGCTGGAGGCGGCGCACTACATTCCGCTCGAGCAACTGGGCACAACAGACGACTGTGGATTCTCACCATTCTGCGACGACACGTCCACGACCCGCGAAACAGCGTTCGCGAAGATTCGCGCGCGGGTGCTGGGGACGACGCTTGCGGCCAGGGCACTGGGAGCTCAGTAGTGGCGACACTGGACGACGAGGAACAGTTGCTGCGGTCGGTCGCGCTGCAGAATGCCAACAGCATTCTGCTGGCGCGCCAGCGAGCCGACGTGGAACTCCTTCGGACGAAGGAAGCCCTGCGCGAAAGTCAGGAGCGGCTGACGGCGGCCCTGACTGCGGCCGGCACCGGCACGTTTCGCTGGAACATTCAAACGAACACCGTCGAGTGGGACGGCAATCTCGGCCGGCTCTTTGGGCTCGAATCCGCCAGGACGACCCAGTCGCTCGATGCGTTCATCGGCGCCGTACACCCCGATGACCGGCCAGCGGTGATTTCACGCTGCGAGCGAAGCGCGCGCGACGGATCCGACTTCGACATGGAGTTCCGAGTCGTCTGGCCGGATGGCAGCGTCCACTGGATCGACGACAAAGCGAAGGCCTTTTTTGACGGTGCCGGCGAGCCGCTGTACATGACGGGCGCCTGTGCCGACATTACCAGCCGCAAGCACGTGGAAGAGGCGTTGCGCGAGAATGAGGAACAGCTTCGCGCGATCTTCAATCAGGCGGCTGTCGGGATTGCGGTCGCGTCGCTGGACGGCCACTTCCTCGATATGAATCGGAAGTGTTCGGAGATTCTGGGGTTTACCGCCGAGGAGCTCCGAGGGCTGACTTTCTCCGCGATCACTCATCCGGACGATGTGGCGGTCACCACCACAGCGGTCGGTCAGTTGCTCGGCGGGTCGATACCGGAGTACTGCCTCGAGAAGCGTTACCGGCGCAAAGACGGGTCTACCGTGTGGAGCCTGACGACGGTGACGTTGTTGAAAGACGCGGCGGGGCAGCCTCAGCGATTCATTGGCGTCATCGAGGACATCTCGACACGGAAACGTGTCGAAGCCGAGCTCTTGGAGGAGACGCGCATTCTCGAGCTGCTCAACGAGACGGGAAAGACGCTGGCTTCGACGTTGGACCTGCATCCGGTCGTTCAGGCGGCGACAGACGCCGCGACGCAGTTTGAGCGGCGCCCAGTTCGGTGCGTTCTTCTACAACACGACCGACGAGAAAGGGGATGCGTTTCTCCTCTACACGCTCTCTGGCGCGCCACGGGAGGCGTTCGAGAAGTTCGAAAAGCCTCGTGCGACGTTATTGTTGAGTCCGACGTTTCGCGGGGAAGGGCCGATCCGCTGCGACGACGTGGTGAAAGACCCTCGGTACGGAACGATGGAGTTGCACGACGGCATGCCCAACGGTCATCTGCCCGTGCGCAGCTACATGGCCGTGCCGGTCAGGTCACGCTCGGGCGAGGTGATTGGCGGTCTGTTCTTCGGACACTCGAAACCGAACGCGTTCACAGCACGCGCGGAGCGGCTCATCGTCGGAGTCGCGGCGCAGGCAGGCATCGCCATCGACAACGCGCGCCTGTACGAAGCGGCGCAGCAAGCCGCCGACGAGCGCAAGTCCCTGCTCGAAAGTGAGCGCGCCGCTCGGAGCGAGGCCGAGCGGATGAGCGAAGTGAAGGACGCGTTTCTGGCGACGCTGTCACACGAGCTCCGGACGCCCCTGAACGCCATTCTCGGATGGTCGCAGATCCTGAGAAGCGCGCCGAAGGACCGCGCCGACCTGTTGAAGGGGCTCGACACCATCGAGCGAAACGCGCGCGTTCAGACCCAGCTCATTGAAGACCTGCTCGATATGAGCCGCATTACGTCAGGGAAGCTGCGGCTGGACATCCAACCAATCCAGCCCGCCTCGTTCATCGAAGCTGCGGTGGAAACGGTGAAACCTGCAGCCGACGCGAAGGGCATAAGGCTCGAGGCATTTCTCGATCCGTCCGCTGGGCCGATCTCCGCGGATCCCGGCCGGCTTCAGCAGGTCGTCTGGAACCTGCTGTCCAATGCGATCAAGTTCACCCCAAAGGATGGGAAGGTTCAGATC
>JAIVJE010000471.1 GCA_020200195.1 Acidobacteriota bacterium
TCCTCGCGGTCCTCTGCCGTTCGATGGGACCGGGGGCGGTCATGCTGGCGCCGGTGATCTGGGTCGCGACCGAATTGGGCCGCCAATATGTGTGGGACGGTTTTCCCTGGACGCTGCTCGGGTACAGCCAGGTCACCGTATTGCCGATCGTGCAGATCGCGAGCGTGGTGGGCGTGTACGGAGTGTCCGGCCTGCTGGCGCTGACGGCGTCAGCCACCGCCTCACTCGTCGTGTATCGGCGCCGCGGGCGATGGGTGAACGCCGCAGCGGCCGCGGCTCTCGTTGCCGCGTGCGCAGTATGGGGTTCGGCACGCCTCGCATCTTCCGATCTCCTGAGCGCCGGGGCGCCGGTGCGCGTCGCCGTGCTTCAAGGCAACATCGCCCAGGAGGACAAATGGAATCCGGCTCTGCGCGACGCGATCACGGACCGGTACATCGCCATGACACGGCAGGCGATCGCCGGCGGCGCGACGTTCATCATCTGGCCGGAGTCATCGACCCCGTTTTATTTCGAGGAAGACATCGTACGCGGGGCGGCCATCAGGCGGCTGGCACAAGAGTCCGGCGCGACGCTCCTCATCGGCAGCGATCAGATTGAACCGGTCAAGGCAGCGCCTGGCAGCAGCGCTACCCAGGCCAGGTACTACAACGCCGCCTTTCTGGTGAAGCCGGACGGCACTATAGGCGGCGTGTACCGCAAGATGCACCTGGTGCCTTTCGGTGAGTACGTCCCGGCGAAACAGCTCCTGTTTTTCGCCGGCACCATCGTCGAGGCGGTCTCGGACTTCTCTGCCGGCACCGACGCGATCCTGCTCCCGATCGGCGATCACAAGGCCAGCACGGCCATCTGTTATGAGGTCATCTACGCCAGCCTGATGCGGCGCTTCGTTCAGGAAGGCAGCGAGCTGCTCACGACGATCACGAACGATGCCTGGTACGGCCGGTCCTCCGCCGCGTATCAACACTGGGAACAAGCGTCGATGCGGTCCGTCGAGGAAGGCCGGTACCTCGCGCGCGCGGCGAATACCGGGATCAGCGGCTTCGTCGATCCGTACGGACGCGTCATGTCACGCTCCGCGCTGTTCGAAGAGGCGGTCCTGGTGCAGGACCTGCGATTCGTGACGTCGCGCACGATCTACACCCGGATCGGCGATCTGGTGGCATGGCTCTCACTGGCCGTGACGACGGCGGCGCTTCTCGCGTCGTGGCGGATGCGCATAAAATAGCCGTCGATGGCCGTACAGCTGGACGAACAGCTTCGCAGGTACGAAGATCTGGCGCGTCGCGCCGCGGACCTGCGAAGCTATCTTTGACGCCGCCCACCCTTCCGGCGAGCTTGCCCAAATAGAAGAACGTGCCGGTGCGCCCGACTTCTGGAAAGACCAGGCGGGCGCTCAGAAGCTCTTGCAGCGCCGCCGGCGGCTCGAAGAGGACCGCGATCTGGCGGATTCGCTTCGGCGCCGCGCGGAAGACCTGGCCGTGCTCGTCGAGTGGGCCGAGAGCGGCGAGCCGGTCGCAGACGACCTCGCGCGCGGCCTCGACGAGCTCGCCGCGCAGGTGGACGCTGGTGAAACCAAGAAGATGCTCGGCGGTGAGCACGACCGCAAGAATGCGATCGTGACGATTCACCCGGGCGCCGGCGGCACCGAGTCGCAGGATTGGGCGGAGATGCTCCTGCGAATGTACCTACGCTGGACGGAGCGCCGAGGCTTCAAGCGAGAGGTGCTCGACCTGCAGCCGGGTGACGAGGCCGGCATCAAGAGCGCGACGATGACGGTCCTGGGAGAGTACGCGTACGGCATGCTGCTGGCCGAGGCCGGCGTTCACAGGCTCGTCCGGATCTCTCCATTCGATCAGGCGTCGCGGCGCCACACGTCGTTCGCATCCGTGTTCGTCTGGCCGGAGCTGCCGGAGGACGTCGAGGTCGAGATCGACGACAAGGATCTGCGCGTCGATACGTACCGATCGAGCGGCGCCGGCGGCCAGCACGTCAACGTGACCGATTCCGCCGTCCGCATCACGCACATTCCCAGCGGCATCGTGGTCTCGTCCCAGAACGAGCGCTCGCAGCACCGGAACCGGGACTCCGCGATGAAAGTATTGCGGTCGCGGCTGTTCGATCTGAAGATGAAGGAGCAGCAGGCCAAACTCGATCAGCTCGGCGGTGAGAAGAAAGACATCGCCTTCGGCAGCCAGATCCGCAGCTACGTGCTCCACCCGTATCAACTGATCAAGGACCACCGCACGAAGGAAGAAGTGGGGGACGTCAGCCGCGTGCTCGACGGCGACATTGACGGATTCATCAAGACCTATCTGATGCGCAAGGCCGCCGGAACGCTCGGACAGGCTGTCGCAGACGGCGACTGAGCACGGGACAGAGACGGTTCGGTTACTGCTTGAACCCGGAGCCCGGCTGGGTGCCGGCGATGAAAGCCTCTGAGATAGCGCCCGGGGATTCGCCGGTGCTCGCGTCGCCTGAACCCTTGTCGACCGATACGAAAACGATGTTGCCGGGGGGCTGGAACGCGGGCGGCTCCTTACGGTCGCCGATCCACGCTTTCATCACCTCGATCCAGATCGGAAGCGCCGCCTCCGAGCCGGTCTGGTTGTAACCGATCGGCTTTTTCTGATCCATTCCCACCCACACACCAATGGTGATGTCGGGATCGAACCCGATGAACCACGCATCCGTGTAGTCGTCTGTGGTGCCGGTCTTGCCGCCGATTGGCCAGTTCAGTGCGGCGGCCTTCGCCGCCGTGCCGCGCTGAACGACGCCTCGCAGAAGGTTGGTCACGACATAGGCGGTGTCCGCGCGAATCGCGTCCTTCGGCTCGGGGCGGTTTTCCTCGAGCACGTTGCCTTCGCGGTCTGTGACTTTCAACACCTGATAGGGGCGCATCCGCACCCCCTGGTTGGGGAAAACCGCGAACGCACTCGTCATCTCCGACAAGGTGGCTTCGGCAGCGCCGAGCGCCACGGCCAGGTACGGCGGCAGTGGCGACTCCAGACCGAGACGCCGCGCGTATGCGATCACCTGCTTGGGTCCGAGTTGTTCCATCAGCCGCACGGCCGGTACGTTCCGCGACTGTTCGAGTGCGCGGCGCAGGGTCACCGGCCCCTCGAATCTGCGGTCGTAGTTCATCGGCGAGTACGCCGGCTGCCCGGCGCCGCCGGGAAAGCTCGTCGGCGTGTCCATGAGGATCGTCACCGGCGTGTATCCGCGGTCGATGGCGGCCGTGAAGACGATTGGTTTGAAGGCGGAACCGACCTGGCGGTAGGCCTGCGTAGCCCGGTTGAACTTGCTGCGTTCGAAGCTGTAGCCGCCGACCATGGCCCTGACCTGTCCCGTGCGGTTGTCAATAGCCAGAACCGCACCTTCCACGAGTGGGGGCTGCTCGAGTGACGCGGTCGCGGTGTGTGCCCCCGCATCAATCGTCAGCAGGCGTGCCTCGACGAGATCGCCGCGCGTGACGATCTGCGCGGGATTCTTGCCGGGCCACGTCGATCCCTTCCGATCGATCGCCGCCCGCAACGATCCTGCACGCAGCTGGATCGCACCCGCATCGGTGCTCATCACCACGGCGGGGCGGCGCGACGGATGGCTGGCCGGTCGGTTCTCCCCGCAGGACGATCTTTGCCTTCTTTGCCTCTTCGGCTTCCTGCGGCGTGATGTAGCCGACCTCCGCCATGCGGCCGAGCGTGTAGTTCCGCCGCCGCACTGCGGCCTCCATGTTCACGTAGGGGCTCTGCCGGACGTTGGCCTGGAGAATGCCGGCGATAAGCGCCGCCTCCGGCACGGCGAGGTCCTTCGCCGACTTCCCGAAGTACAGGCGCGACGCAGATTCCACTCCGTACACGCCATGGCCGAAGTACATCTGGTTGCAGTACAGCGTGAAGATTTCCCGTTTCGTATAGCGCTTTTCGATCTGGATCGCGAGCAGCGCTTCCTTGATCTTGCGCTCCCACGTCTTTTCGTCGGTCAGAAACAGCTTCCGCGCAAGCTGCTGCGTGAGCGTGCTCGCGCCTGCCGCTTTTCGACGCTCGATGATGTCTTTGACGAGCGTGGCAATGATCCGCGGAATGCTCAGTCCGAAATGCTGCTCGAACTCCGAGTCTTCCGCGGCGAGAATCGCTTCCTTCAGCCTGGGCGAAATCGCCTCGTAGGAGATGACTTCGCGCCGCTGGACCGCGAACTCACCGACGATCTCCCCGGCCGCGCCATAGACTCGTGTGATCGTGCTGGGCGCGTAATCATCGAGCGCCGAGATCTGAGGCAGGTCTCCGGCGTACGCGAAGATGACCCCGCTCGTGATCCCGAGAATCGCGGCGATGACGAAGAGGACGACGATACCCGCCCGCCGGGCGACGCGAAGAAAGTAATTGGCCATTCCTCAGCCGCCAGGCCGCCTGGTGGCCGTGCCTGATGCCGGGGCACCCCCGCGTGATCGGGACGCGCCGGAGGCACCTGCGGGTGTGCCGCCGCGCTCTGGCGTCGGTCCTCGATCCTGCGCGCCGCCGCGAACAGGGGCGGACGC
Organism: Acidobacteriota bacterium; assembly: GCA_020200195.1. Classification (GTDB taxonomy): domain Bacteria; phylum Acidobacteriota; class Vicinamibacteria; order Vicinamibacterales; family 2-12-FULL-66-21; genus JAIVJE01. The sequence goes on from JAIVJE010000471.1 coordinate 4,536, forward strand.
CGCAGAACCGACAGGCCCGGCAGGACCGCGCCGCTCGTAACCCTGCGTTGCCGGGCGGGCCGGTTGCCGCTCGGCGGGACCGCTCTCTCGAGGCATCGCACGGGGAGCCGCGGACACGCCACCGCGGTCCGGCCCCCGGTGCTCTCCCTGATCAGGACGGTACAGCCCTCCGGGCCGCGCGTCCTCACTGCGCGGCATCGTCCGCACGGCGCCAGCGGGCGGAACGTAAATTGGCGCCCGTGCCGGATCCGCGGAGCGATCCGTCGGAGTACGCCGGTCGCGATAGACGGGCGTCGCGCCTGACGGCCCGGTGGACCTTACGTCATCTTGGTCCGTGCGACGGTCGCGTGGCACCGCCCGCGGGGCGGAGGGCACACCGTAGACTCGCGCATCGCCCGGCGTTTCCGCGCGCGGGGCCTCTCTGACGGCGGACGGCGCCCGCGACGGACGCGCAGGTGCTGGGAAGCCGCGGCGTTCAGCCTCAACCGATCCCTGACGGCCGACGTCCGGCCTCGGTGCGACGGACCCCCGTGACCGTGCGTCGCCAGCGGCCTCGGACGAGATGATCCGGCTTGAGGGCGAATTTATAGCTCCCCCTCGTGGGCCCGCGACGCCTACGCGATTGCCGGCGCTGCGAATCGGCGCGCCGGAACGCGACACCGCGTAGCCTCGGACGTCCGGTGCTCGCTCGCGGACGACGAAGGTCTCGCGCGTGCGAGCATCGATCGAGCGGCCCGCGACGAATCGCGCGTGCACGTAGTCAGCACCGAAATGGCGCCGCGGGACGACCGTCCACGCACGCCACGGATCATATCCACGCCCGCCATACACATTGACGCGCACATTCACAAACTGCACGACCGGCCGGTTGTTCAAGCCAAGGGGACACCAGCTCACATAGCCCGGCGCGTACGCCCACGAAACCCAGGCCGGGCCCCAACTCCGCCCCGGAATCCAGAACCACGCGCCGGCGGAGAAGCCCCAACGTCCGTAGTGATGCGTCGGCCAGGCCCACGGGTCGATTCCGATCCACGTCCACCCATACGGTCGCAGCGTCCTCCAGCGCCCTCTGTAGTACGGGCGCCAGTCGGCGTGCACGGTGGGGTACCACACGCGGCCGTACGCAGCGTCGTATCTCCACGAGCCGTAGCGATCGAACGTCGAGGCATACGGTCGCACTTCGTCGGGAAGGTACTGCGTGGACACTCCGAGCCGCTCGTCACGTCGTGCCTCGGACCAACGGTCGAAAGCGTCCCACGCCGCCGAGTTGAAGACGTAGGCGAACGACGGAGCCGCGCCCGCCCGCGCGAACGCCCGTTCTCCCGCACGCAGCCCCGTTCTCCCTGACTCGTTGACGATCTCGGCGGAGCCCCGCAGAACCGCCAGCTCGAGCTGCGCTTCCCGTTCGCCGCGAGAGAGCGAGACACGGTATTCACC
>JAIVJE010000472.1 GCA_020200195.1 Acidobacteriota bacterium
CACTGGCGCGGCGCCGGTGCCCGTGCCGCCGCCCAGGCCCGTGGTGACGAACACCATGTCGGCGCCATCAAGCGCCTCGATCAGCTTTTCGGTGTCTTCGAGGGCGGCCTGCCGCCCCACGTTCGGATCGGCGCCCGCCCCCAGGCCCTTCGTCAGCTTCCCGCCGATCTGGAGCTTGTTGGGCGCGTGGTTGAGCCGCAGCGCCTGCAGGTCTGTGTTGGCAATCATGAATTCGACGCCGTCGAGCCCCGCCGCGACCATGCGGTTGACGGCGTTGCTGCCGCCCCCGCCGACGCCGACGACCTTGATCCGGGCGCCCGTCCGCTGTTCCTCATCGAGCTTCAACCGCAGCAACGCGGCATCTTCTTTCTTGGTCGTCGTATTTTGCACATTCGCCATTCGGGCCTCCTTCGGGACCGCAGCGTCACGCCCAATCCCTCGAACCCTCGCCGTCGATTGAACTCTCGAACTCACCACACCCCTCGACCCTAGAGAAACTCCTTGAACAACGTCCGCAGTCGACCGGCCACCCGTCCAAAAGCCCCCGCGCCCACGGAACGCGCCGGTTCGCCGGCGTGATTGCGATGCGCGTACATCACCAGCCCCACCGCGGTGGCAAATGCCGGGCTGTTGACGTGATCGGCCAGACCACCCACTCCCGCCGGACACCCGCGCCGGATCGGCAGGTCGAAGATCTGCTCGGCGATCTCCGCGGTGCCCTCGAGCATGGCGCCGCCGCCGGTGAGGACGATCCCCGAGTTGAGCGACTTTTCGAATCCCGCCCGCCGGATTTCGTCCCACAGCAGATGGAAGATCTCTTCGGCGCGGGGCTGCAGGATCTCGGACAGGATGCGCCGCGCCAGCACACGCGGCTTACGGCCGCCGACGCTGGCGACTTCCATGGTCTCGTCTTCATCCACCATCGCCGACAGCGCGCACCCGCACCGCCGTTTGATCTTCTCGGCATCCGGGATCGGCATGCGGAGGCCGACCGCGATGTCATTCGTGAAGTGATCGCCGCCGACCGCGACCACGCCCGTGTGCCAGAGGCTGCCGCGTTCGAAGATCGCGAAGTCCGTCGTCCCGCCTCCGATGTCGACGAGCGCCACGCCGAGCTCTTTTTCGTCTTGTGTCAGCACCGCCTCACTGGCGCCGAGCTGTTCGAGGACGGTGTCGAGCACGGCAACCCCCGCGCGGTTCACGCACGCCACAATGTTCTGCGTGGAGGATGCGCTTCCGGTCACGACATGTACGTTGACCTCGAGTCGCGCGCCGGTCATGCCGACAGGTGCCCCAATCCCGTCCTGCTCGTCGACGACGAAGTCCTGGGGGAGGACGTGCAGGATCTCGCGGCCGCTTGGCAGCGCGACGGCCTTGGCGGCGTCGATGGCGCGCCGGACATCCTCGCGCGTGATCTCCCGGTTTTTCCCGGCCACGGCGACGACACCGCGGCTGTTGAACGCCTTGACGTGGGCGCACGAGAGTCCGAGGTGCACGGAGTCGATCTCGACGCCGGCCGTCAGCTCCGCTTCCTCGATCGCCTTCTTGATGGACTCCACAGCGGCCTCGAGATTGACGACGACGCCGCGGCGAATGCCGCGAGAGTCGGCCAGTCCGATCCCGATGATGTCGAGTCCACCGTCGTCCGTGACTTCGCCGACGATCGCGGTGATCTTGGACGTCCCCACGTCCAGGCCCACCAGATACCGTTCCTTACGTGCCATGGTCCCCCTCAGAACTTTCTCGCCGACGCCGAGTGCCTGTCGCCGTCCCGGCGCTCGCGCGCCGGGCGCACGTACACTCGCTCGTCAAATCGCAGATCGACGTAGTCGATGTCTGGCACGCGGTCACGCAGCGCGTCGGCAAGATCGACGTAGGACTGGAGACGCTCGAGGAATTTGTCGTCCCCCAGGTGCAGCAGGGCCGGATCGTCGTCGAGCAGCACGATCGCGTTGTGCGGATCACTGACGTCAATCTGCGACACACGCCGTGCCAGCTCCCGCCGTGCGCCGAACGACGTGACCGCGCGCGCGGCGATGGCTGCACGCGCCTCGTCGATGGCAGGCTGTCCGGGACCCCGGGCACGCAGGAGCCCGTCGATGATTGGCAGGTCGAATTCGGCGTACTGCGGACCGAACTCATCGATGACGGTGCCTCGCTCATCGATCAGGTACAGCTCATTGCCCATTCGGCAAAGACCCATGGGCCGTCTTTCGGACACGAACACCTCGACGGTTGACGGCAGGACCCGGCGAAGTGCGACGTCGGCCACCCACGGCGATTCGGTCAGCCGCCGCCGGTATTTGGTCAGGTCGGCGGTCAGAATATTCGTCCCCCGCAATCCATCGACGAGCGCTTGAATCTCCCCACTCGATAGCCGCACGTTGCCCCTGACCTCGATGCGATTGACCTGCAGACGCTCCGCGCTCACGACCAGGTGTGCGGCGCGATAACACGTGTAGATCGCCAGCGCTGACGCAACGGTCATCCGCACCAGCCGCCAGGAGAACCACCTCCGGGCCGCCTTGCGGCGCGTGGGCTTCACCCGCGCGCGGCGGAAATTCCGCTCGGTCGCTGCCCTGACGCTCATCGGGCCGAGCCCTCGGAGACGCCGTGCGTTCCGGTGCGGATGGCGTCCAGGATGCGGTCGGCCACAGCGCCGATCGAACCGGCGCCGAGCGTGACGATCAGGTCACCGCGCCGGGCGAGCGCCGCGACGGCCGCTGGGAGTGCATCGAGCTGTCTCACCACATGAACCGGACATGTCGCGGTCCGGCGTACGGTTTCTGCCAGCGCGTCGACCGTGACGCCCGGAAGCGGGGTTTCGCCCGCGGCATAGATCTCGGTGAGGATCACTTCGTCCGCCGCGCCGAGCGCAGTCCCGAACTCGCGCATCAACTGGCTGGTCCGGCTGTAACGATGCGGCTGAAATACGACCATGACGCGCCGGTCGATCCCCGCCCGAGCGGCGGCAATCACGGCGGCAATCTCGGTCGGATGATGTCCGTAGTCGTCTACGACCATGACGCCGCGTTCTTCGCCGCGAAGCTGGAACCGGCGTTCGGCGCCGCTGAACTGTTTCAGGGCGGCCGCGATTCGGCTGTAGGTGATACCAACCTCGAGGCCCACCGCCACTGCGGCCAGCGCGTTCAGCAGGTTGTGCCGGCCCGGCACGCGCAGCCTGAGCTCTCCGAGTTCGACACGCCCGCCGTCTCGCAGACGGTGCTCGACAGTGCAACGCGACCCGAAGGCCTCGAGCGTCATGCTATGAGCGCGCACATCGAGTGCCGAGTCACGGTCGTCGGTGCCGAGGCCGTATGTGATAAGGCGTCGGGTAATCCTGGAACGCAGGCCCTGCAGCGCCGGATCGTCCGCGCATGCGACGACTGCGCCGTAGAATGGAACCTTGTTTGCAAAGTCGACAAAGGCCTGCTGGAGGTTCTCCCAGCTTCCATAGCTGTCCATGTGCTCGCGGTCGATATTCGTGACGACCGCGATCGCGGGAGACAGCTTCAAGAAGGACCGATCGCTTTCGTCTGCTTCGACGACGACATAGTCCCCGCGACCCAACCGCGCGTTGCT
>JAIVJE010000473.1 GCA_020200195.1 Acidobacteriota bacterium
CTCCAGAACGCGGCGTGGAACCTCCGCCTCGATCGCGACATGCCCGTCGGTCGTCACGTGGCTCAGGATGCGGCCGAGCCGGTAGAGCTGCGCGATTTGTTCCCGGTCGGCATCGTCGGCGGCTTGAAACTGCAGCGTCACGCGGGCGGTGTCGAGGCCGAGCCGTCCTTCCATCGCCGCGATCAGTTCGTCACGGCCGTCGCCGGTGAGTGCGGAGACGCACATCGCGCCGGGATACACGGCCCGCAACCGCGCGCGCTCGCCTGCGTCAATCCGATCGCACTTGTTGAACACGTCGATGACCGGCACCTTGTGTGCGCCGATGTCTGCGAGCACGCTCCGCACCGCCGCCATCTGCCGTTCGCGCTCCGGGTTCGACGCATCGATCACGTGCATGAGCAAATCAGCCGCAGCGACTTCCTCCAGCGTTGCGCGGAACGCGGCGACGAGCGAGTGCGGGAGACGTTCGATGAACCCGACGGTGTCCGACACGAGCAGCTCGCGTCGGTCCGGCAGCCGGACCCTCCGCACCAGCGGATCCAGGGTGACGAAGAGCGCGTTCGAGGCGACCGCGTCATCCCCGGTCAGCGCATTGAACATCGTCGTCTTGCCGGCGTTCGTGTAGCCCACCAGGGCGACTGTCGGCACCGCCGCCTTGTGACGACGCTCGCGCAGTTGAGAGCGACGCCGGCGGACCGCCTCGATGTCCTTGGAGAGGACGCTGATGCGATGGCGGATACGCCGCCGATCCGTTTCCAGTTTGGTTTCGCCAGGTCCGCGCGTGCCGATGCCGCCGCCGAGCCGCGACAGCGCCGCCGCCGAACCGACCAGCCGGGGCAGGAGGTACTTGAGCTGCGCGAGCTCGACCTGCAGCTTGCCTTCTCGTGTGCGCGCCCGGCGCCCGAAGATGTCGAGGATCAACTGCGTACGATCGAGGACTTTCCGGTCGAGCTTTTCTTCGAGGTTGCGGAGCTGCGCGGGTGACAGCTCGTTGTCGAAGATGACGAGGTCGGCGCTCAGCGCTTCGGACGCGGCCGCGAGCGACGCGACTTTGCCGCTCCCAAGGAATGTCGCCGGGTCGGGCTTTGGGCGGTCCTGGAGCATCCGGAGCACGACGTCGGCGCCCGCGGCGTCGGCCAGACCAGCCAGTTCATCGAGGGAATGCTCTGGATCGAATTGCCGTGAGGCGCCGCTGAACACGCCGACGAGCGCCGCACGTTCGCGGGCATCCATCGCGATCGATTGCGGAGCCGAATGACGCATCACTGCAGCGATTTTAACACGCGGTCCCACGCGATCGCCCCCGCGCGGACGAGCGTTGGTCCGTGTTCTCCCATCTCGACAATGGTGGAAGGGAGACCACCGGGAATAGTGCCGGCGTCCAGCACCGCGTCGACGAGGCCTGACAGCGTGTCGACGATCTCGGTCGCGCTCGTCGCAGGGGCGCGCCCGGAGACGTTCGCGCTCGTCGCTGTGATGCACGCACCAAACGATGACGCGAGTGCCCGCGCCACGGGGTCGGCGGGAACTCGAACCGCGATGGTGTCGCCCCCACCCAGCAGTAAACGTGACAGCGACGGCGCCGCGTGGATCACCACCGAGAGCGGCCCCGGCCAGAATGCACGGGCAAGGCGCTCTTCGGCGTCCCCGAACGCGCCCGCACAGCGCGCCTGCTCGAGGTCTGCGGCGATCAACGGAATCGCCGCCAACGCGTCGCGACGCTTCACCGCAAACAGCTTGCGGACGGCGTCGTCGCGGCGCGGATCGGCGGCCAGGCCGTAGACCGTGTCGGTGGGATAGGCCACCACGCCGCCGGCGCCGAGAATCGCGGCCGCGCGGTCGACTGCTGCCCTGTCGGGAAGCTCGCGCGACACCGTGAGAATCAGCATCCTGTCCGTCACAGCTCGTCAGTCGCCGGTGCCTGCGTGGTTCCGATGATCGGGCTCGTAATCATCAGGCGCAAGACCAGAACCGCGAGCGTGGCCAGCGCCACGACGTCGAGAAGAAAGACCGCCCTGATGCTCGTCGCCCCGAGAAACCCGCTCACGATGGGACTGAGTGCCAGGCCGGTGAGCGAGGCTGTCGTCAGAAGTCCGAAACCCGCGCCGCGCGCGGTGCCCGGCAGCGTGCTGCTCGCGGCGGTATACGTGGCGGTCGTTGCCACGCCGAGCGCAACCCCGAACAGCGGTGTGGCCACGATCAGGAGCCCGGTACCTCCGGCGACCACGTAGCCTGCCGCGCCGATCGCCGCAACCGCTGCCGCGGCTGCGATGACGTGCCGGGCCGGCGCATGTCGTAGCAGTCGACCACAGAAATGGTGGCCGACCGCGCCCGCTCCGGCGGCGATCGAGAACAGCACGCCGGCTATGATCGGGACTCGATCGAGCGGTGTACCCAGCTGCGCGATGTAAAGCGGCAGCACCGGTCCGAAGCTGCGATCCACGAACTGCAGCGCGAACACGACCGCCAACAGCAGGATGAAGTTCTCGAATGCCAATACACTGCGGAACGTCACCCGGCCCGTCTGCGCCGCTGCCGCCGGCCGCGCCCGCTCGCGGTACATGAAAAACACCAGTATCAGCGCGACGAAGTAGAAGACGGCGGTGACCAGAAACGCCCGCCGCAAACCGACGAATTGCGCCACCGCGCCGCCGATGAGTGGACCGAGCGCGGGGCCCATTCTCTGCGCGGTTTGCACGAACCCCAGCGCATAGGCCGCCCGATCGGGTGGGGCCGACTCGATCGCCATCGCCAGCGAGAGGGCGCCGTAACCCGCGAACAACCCCTGCACCGAGCGCAACGCCAGCACCTGCCATGCCTCTGTGACAAACGCCATCGACGCCATCACGATCACGAAGCTGGCCAGCGATCGCTCGACCATGATCTTGTTGCCGAAGCGATCGCCAAGACGGCCCCAGAACGGCGCGAGGATGGCGGTCAATGCCGGCGTGACGCCGAGGCTCAGGCCCGACCAGAGCGCGATGTCGCCGACGTCAGAGACGCCGAGCTCCTGAAAATACAGTGGAAGGAACGGCATCACCAGCGTAAAGCCGGTGAAGCCGATGAAGCTGGCGGCGGTGATCGCGAAAAGATTAGTGCGCCACAAACTCAGAATCGTACCCTGACCATACGCGACTGTTCGACGTGAATCGTGTCGATGAACCGGATCCGGGGTGGATTGCTCTGCATGACGACCGAACTCGTTCGTGTGCCCTCGCCGAAGAACCGCACTCCCTTCATCAACGTACCATCGGTGACCCCCGTCGCCGCGAACACGATATTCTCGCCGGAGGCGAGATCCTTCGACGTGTAGGTCTTCCTGAAATCGGTGATGCCCATCGCGCGGCAACGTTCCTCGTGTTCCGGCTTGCTGCACACGAGGCGAGCTGGGCCCGACGACCAGTTTGTCCATGTACAGGTCGGGCGCGTGCAGGAGCCCGCCGCGCTCCGATGCCGCCAGCACCGCGATGGCATTCGGCGCGCCGGTCGCGCAAAGGTTCGTGCCCTCGAGCGGATCCACCGCGATGTCCACTTCCGGTAGCGTCCGCCCGCGGCCGCCATCCTTCGACGCGAGGCCCACTTTTTCGCCGATGAACAGCATCGGTGCCTCGTCGCGTTCCCCCTCGCCAATCACGATCGTCCCGTCGATGGGGACGCTGTCGAGCGTGCGGCGCATGGCTTCCACGGCGGCCCGGTCCGCTTTGTGGCGGTCTCCCTGCCCCATCGTGTGCCCGCATTCAATTGCCGCCTGCTCGACCACCTCCAGGAAATCGAGAGAGAGGTCCGAAGAGTTCATGCATCAGCTCCTGTGCGGTGGCAGCTCGCACCGCGTCGGCCGATCCTGGCGGAGACCCAGCACGTAGTCCGCCTGCATGATCTTGTGGATTTCGCGCGTGCCTTCGTAGATGACCGCCCCCTTGCAATTCCGGTAGAAGCGGCCGACGGGATACTCGTCCGAGTATCCATTCGCGCCGTGGACCTGCACCGCATCCCCCGCCGCGCGCTCCGAGGCGACGGTCGAGAACCATTTCGCCAGCCCTGTCTCGCGGGTGTTGCGCCGGCCCGCATTCTTGAGGAACCCCGACCGCATCCACAGGAGCCGCGAGACCTGATAATCCGATTCCATCTGGGCGATCATCTCCTTCACGAGCTGATGATCGCCGATCGGGACGCCGAACGTCTTGCGCTCCCGCGCGTACTTCGCGCTGGCATCACGACACGCGCGGATCAACCCCGTCGCGCCGGCCGCGACGGTGTAGCGCCCCTGGTCGAGCGCAAACATCGCGATCTTGAATCCTTCACCAGGTTTTCCTACGACGTTCGCGTCCGGTACCTCGACATCTTCCATCTTGAAGGAACCGGTATTGCCGGCGAGAATTCCCCATTTCTCTTTCAGAGTGGCGCTCGAGAATCCCTTGAAGCCGCGCTCGACGATGAATGCGCTGAGGCCCGACGGGTCTCGCTGCTTCTTCTTGTCGAGATCCGTCCATCCGAACACGAGGAAATTGTCCGCGACGTCGGCGAGCGAGATCCAGATCTTCTCGCCCGTGACCAGATAGCGATCCCCTTTTTTGACCGCCACGGTCTGAATCCCGCGAACGTCGCTGCCTGCCGCCGGCTCGGTCAGTCCGTATGTGGCGACCTTCTTCCCCTGCGCCTGCGGCACGAGATACCGCTGTTTCTGGTCCTCCGTGCCCCACGTCAGGAGCGACAGACAGTTCAGCCCGGCATGGACGGACATGATCACGCGCAACGACGTATCGACGTACTCCAGCTCCTCGCTGATGATGCCGAGGCTCACATAGTCCATCCCCGCGCCGCCGTATGCGGCCGGCACTGACGCCCCCAGCAGCCCGAGCTCGGCCATCTGCGGCAGGATTCCGGCATCGAACCGGTGCTGCCGATCGAGCTCGCGGATCTTCGGCGCGACCTCGCGAGCGCCCCACTCCCGCACCGACTGCTCAAGCAGCCGCTGCTCTTCCGTCAGATCGAAATCAAGCATGAAACCGTCCTTACGGCCTTCGAGTTCGTCAGGTGCGAGGGTCCAAACCTATGCGCGTTCGCACCTGCAGAATCTATCGCACCTGCCGCACTTGTCGCACCTCTCGAGCCTGACGGACCCGCCGAACCCAACGAACCTCAAGTCTTCTTGATCACCACGCCATCCCCTCTGGCAAGTCCGAGCCGGGTGGCGGCGCTCCCGGCGTTCGCCGCGAGCTCGAGATGATCCGTGCTGCCGAACAACGCGCAGACGTCGCCGGGCGGGATCTCCGCGTACGTCGCGACCAGGCGGCCGATGACGTGCGGGCCGGCCACGATCTCGATCGCGCCACGGCCGAGGGCGTCGAAGGTCCGTCTATCGATGTTCGTGATCAGATTCCCGAAGCGATCCTGGCGCACGACGACACCGCGGATGCCATCCTCGCTGATCTGCGGTACTGCGAGCTCGAGCCGGTGGTAGTCGCTGACGGCACGTCCAAGTGCCGAAAGCTGGATGCCCTTCGCCAGCCACGCCGCCGCCGGAGCGAACCGATCCCGGCCTTCGAAAGTACGGCTGACCGTCGGGCGTGCATAACGCCGCTCGGTCAGCTCGACGACGCGTTTGGGCGCAGCATCGCGAATCACGGCGGTCAGGACACCATTGTCCGGCGCGACAAACCGGTAATCCCCCGTGTCTACCGAGTGACACGTCGGGGCAAATACTCAGGATCACGCCTTTCATCGTGCCCGCGTAGTGATCGCTCGATCCAAAGTCGCTCAGGAGCGCGATAACGGGGCGCATACGACAAGAATATAGGAGTCAGGAGGCAGGAGGTAGGAGACCGGGACGATTAGCGCCGGCGCAGCAGATTCTCGCGGGTGTTGTTCTTCAGGAGGAACGAGTCGGAGACGATCAGGCCGTCGAACATCTTGATGATGTCGCGGTTGAGGAGTGCGCGTCTGGCGCCCCCTGTTCCAGCGTGGTACTTGTGGCGCAGGTGCGTATCATCGACGATTTCGTACTTCGTGTAGGAGGCACGCGGCACGCCGGACGTGCAGAAGAAGGCCATGACGGCGCCGCCCGGACGCAGCATGCGAACGATCTGCCGGGCGAGCACCTGCGCCGCCGCTTTGTCGAGAAAATCGAAGAAGTCCCAGCACAGGACACCGTCGACGCTCGCATCGCCGTGGCGGAAGCGCGATTCGAACGTGGCAGGAAGGACGTCGAGCGTGCCCGCGCGGGTGTGGCGGTCGAGATCGACCAGAAGGTCCTCGATGTACAGCTTGCACCCGAGCCGCTCACCGAAAAACCCGACGTTCGTGCCAATGACCGGCCCGAAATCGAGCAACACCGGCGAGTCCTGACTGGCGAGCGCGGCGAGCAGCTTCGGAAATGCCTTCGACGCGACGATCGGTTCGTCGCCGTGCGGTGGTGCGACCACGGCCTCAGCCGAGTCGGACGAATCGGGGCGCTTGCCGCCCCATTTGAGGAGGTCAGACAGCATGGGAATCGCGCGATCGGCTTATCAGGAGATCGGCCGATCGACGGTCGAACGATAGGTGACCCCATCAGGGGATCACCCGATCGTGCGAGCGCCGATTCGAGTGTCTACCGCGAAGCGCCCGCAGGCGTGCCCGCTGGCTGTCCGGTTGGCTGCGCTGCCGCCGCCCCGGCAGGCTGGCCCGACTGCGCCGACTTGGCCTCGGCCTTGTGGTCGCCGGGCTTCTCGCCGGGCTTGCCGCCCGTGCGCTGCATGTCGATGCTGCCTCGGAAGTGTGCTCCTTCGGCAATGGCCACCCTCGGGGCCGCGATGTCGCCATCGACGGACCCGTTGTCCCGGATGTCGACTTTTTCGGTCGCGGTCACGTTCCCGGTCACTTCGCCAAGGATGATGACCGCCTTCGCGAAGATCTGCGCTTTGATGCGGCCGTTGGGTCCGATGGTAAGAACGTTCTGCCGGAGCTCGATTTTCCCTTCGACCTGCCCCTCAATCGTGAGGTCCTCGCTGCCGTTGAGCTCACCCTTGATGACGACGGATTTTCCGATGTTCACAGCACTCCTTTCGACTCCACGCTGGGGGTCATTGGCCGTTGCGGGCGATGTGCGAACCGCCTGCGCTGCCGGCGGCACGCCGGCGGACGGCGCGGGCTCGGGCCCGGTGCCGGCCGGTGTGTTCGGCTTCACGGCTTCATCCCGTTTCCACATGGGGCACTCTCCACCTATCCGAAGAAACGACCTCGCAGGGTGCTCTGTCGACTGGCTGGGCAGCAGGTCCGAGCCAGTATACGAAACCCGTCGCGCCCCTGTCTAGTCCTTTTATTGCTGAGACTTAGCGCCAGTGCTATGATGGAGGATCCTCGATGCGGATCTACTTCGACCATAACGCGACTACCCCGCTCGACCCTGCCGTCGCAGAGGTCGTCGCGCGCACTGCTAGGGATACTTTCGGCAATGCGTCGAGTGTTCATTACTTCGGCCAGCAGGCCAAGGCGATCCTCGACGAAGCGCGGTCCGCCGTCGCGGCCCTGATCAACGCCGAACCGTCGGAAGTGGTCTTTACGAGCGGCGGCACCGAGTCGGACAATTTTGCCATCCGGGGAATCGCCGAAGCGCTCGAGCCCACGGGCCGGCGGCACCTGGTCGCCAGCGCCATCGAGCACGAGGCCGTGCTCAACACCTTCAAGGCGCTTACCCGCCGCGGCGCACGGACCACGCTGATTCCGGTCGACGCGACGGGAATTGTGACGCCCGCGGCGCTCGAGGCGTCGCTCGCGGACGATACGGCGCTGGTGTCGGTCATGCACGCCAACAACGAGATCGGCACGATTCAGCCGATCGCCGAGTTGGCCCGCATCGCCCACTCGCGTGGCGCGATCGTCCACACCGATGCCGTCCAGTCGGTCGCGAAGATCGCGGTCGACGTCCGTGCGCTGGGGGTCGATCTGCTGTCGCTGTCCGCCCACAAGTTCAACGGTCCAAAGGGCGCGGGTGCGCTGTGGATCAAGCGTGGAACGCGGCTGTCAGCCATCCTCACCGGCGGCAAGCACGAGCGAAACCGGCGGGCAGGGACCGAAAACGTCCCGGCCATCGCAGGTCTTGGGGCAGCCGCGCGGCAGGCGATCGCCAAGCTGGAAACCGAGGGCGCCCGCCCTTCCGCACTGCGCGATCGTCTCGAAGCTGGCATTCTCGCGGCGGTGCCCGGTGCCGCCGTCAATGGCGCGCGGGAGTCCCGCGTTCCGAACACGACGAACATCAGCTTCGAGGGGGTCGAGGCGGAATCCCTGCTGATTGCGCTGGATCTTGACGGCGTCGCCGTATCGACCGGATCGGCGTGCTCCTCCGGCACGCTGGAGCCGTCGCACGTCCTGCGTGCGATGGGCCTGTCGTCTCACCGGTCCCAGAATTCCATCCGGATCAGCCTGGGCGCCGGCAACACCGACGAGCAGGTCGACTACGTGATCGCGCGCCTGCCGGCCATCGTCCAGAAGTTGCGAAGCCTGACGAGGGCGGCGCGATGAGCCGTGATACATGCGTGTAGTCGTCGCGATGTCGGGCGGCGTCGATTCGTCGGTGGCCGCGGGCCTGCTGGTGCGGGAGGGCCACGACGTCATCGGCCTGTCCATGCAGCTCTACGATCAGCGCGAGGGAGACGCGACGATCGGCTCGTGCTGCACCATCGACGACCTTCACGACGCGCGCCGGGTCGCCGCCCGTCTCGGCATCCCACACTACATTCTGAATTTCGAACAGCCGTTCCGGCAGCACGTCGTCTCGAACTTCGTGGAGGAATACGGGGCGGGCCGCACACCGATCCCCTGCGTGCAGTGCAACGGTGACCTGAAGTTCGCCACGCTGGCCGTGCGCGCCGCCGGGCTCGGCGCCGCGTTCGTCGCGACAGGCCATTTCGCCCGCGTGGAGCGCGACGCGTCAGGACGAAGCGTGCTGAGGCGCGGCGTCGATGCCGCCAAGGATCAGTCGTACTTTCTGTTTACGCTGACGCAGGCACAGCTCGCCTGCGCCGTGTTCCCGGTCGGCGCGCTGGACAAGGCGAGCGTGCGCGAGCACGCCCGTGAGCGGGCTCGCCTCCCCGATCCCGCTCTATGTCGTGGGCATTGATGCGGGCGCGGGAACCGTCACCGTCGGCCCGCGAGCCGCGCTTGAGCGGACGACGCTCGACGCATCCGGCGTGAACTGGATTGCCGGAGTGCCGCCCGACACCGCACTGCGCGTTACCGCGAAGATTCGCTACCGGCACCCGGAAGCGCCGGCCACCGTGGAGTCGATCGCCCCCACTCGCGCGCGCGTGAAGTTCGACCAACCCCAGAGCGCGGTGGCCCCCGGCCAGGCTGCCGTGTTCTACGACGGCGACACGGTGCTCGGCGGAGGGTTTATAGACTGAGCGGGGCAACGTTCAAGGTTCAACGTGCAACGTTTCAACGTGCGGTGCCACGGGCCACGTGCTACGTGCCACTTGCGGGTGCACGTGCACGGAACGCCGCACGTAGCACCTCGCACGTCGAACCGCACGCTGAACGTTGAACCCTGAACGTCGCACCTCAGGCCCTTGCCTGCGCCTCGCCGAGGTGCTGCGGCACGCCATCCAGATACTTTTCGGCATCCATCGCCGCCATGCAGCCGGAGCCGGCGGCGGTGACGGCTTGACGGTAGACGTGATCCTGGACGTCCCCGCACGCGAATACACCGGGCACGCTGGTGCGCGTGCCGTCGTGCGTGATCAGGTAACCGTTGGCATCGGTTTCGAGCTGGCCGCGGAACAGCGCTGTGTTCGGGGTGTGGCCGATCGCGACGAACACGCCTTCCACCGGGAGCTCTTTCCTGGCGCCGGTACGGCTGTTGCGCAGCAGGATTGCGTTCACCTCACCTTTGAAGGCGTCCCGAATGTCATCAACCTCGGTATTCCATTCGAACGAGATCTTCGGGTTGGCGAACGCCTTGTCCTGCATGATCTTCGACGCGCGGAGCGTGTCACGCCGATGCACGACGGTCACGTGGGACGCAAAACGCGTCAGGAAGATGGCCTCTTCCATCGCCGAGTCGCCGCCGCCGACAACGGCAATCGGCTTGCCCCGGAAGAAGTAGCCATCGCACGTCGCGCAGGTGGAGACGCCGTGGCCCATCAGCGGCCGCTCGTTCGGCAGGCCCAACAGACGCGCCGATGCGCCGGTCGCGATGATTACGCTGTGAGACGAGAATGCTGCGTCCGACGTGCGGATCGAGAACGGGGCTCGCGTGAGATCCACGGCAGTGACGCTGCCACGCACGATCGCCGCGCCGAACCGCTCGGCCTGCGCCCGCATCTCCGTCATCAGCTCGGGCCCCATGATCCCATCACGATACCCGGGCCAGTTCTCGACCATCGTCGTGAGCATCAACTGGCCACCGGCCTCGAGCCCCTCGATGACGAGCGGCTTCATATTGGCGCGGGCGCTGTAGAGCGCGGCGGTCAGACCCGCGGGCCCTGATCCGATGATGATCACGTTGTGCATGAAACAGCTCTCAGCTTTCAGCTCTCAGCGTTCAGCTCTCCACTCGGACTCTTAGACCGAGCTGATGGCTGAGAGCTGACAGCTGAAGGCTGTTATGCGTGCTTGTCGATCAGCTTCTTGAGTGAATCCTTGTCGGCGAGCCCGACGATCTGCTCGACGATCTGGCCGCCTTTGAACAGGAGCAGCGTCGGGATGCCGCGGATGCTGAAGCGCATCGCGACGGCGGGATTCTCGTCAACGTTGAGCTTGCCCACGGTGAGGCGGCCGTCGTAGTCGGTCGCCAACTCGTCAACGGTCGGCGCCAGTCGCCGGCACGGACCACACCATTCCGCCCAGAAATCCACCAGCACGGGCTTGGCCGACTTGATCACGGATTGATCGAAGTTCGCGTCGGTCAGCGTCTCCACTTTTTCAGAGGCCATCGGCAACCCTTTCTCGTCCAACCCAGCCGCAATTCGTAATCCGCATTCAGCAATCCGATCAGCAATCCATCAATTCAATCAACAAATCACCAATTGGCAAATGTCCCATTCTTCAGGGCTCTGTACACTTTGACATATTCCTGGGCGGAAGCGTCCCAGGAGTGGTCTTCCCGCATCCCGGCCTGCTGCATCCGGGTCCACTGGTGCACGTCCCGGCGGACGTCGAGCGCGCGGTGGAGCGCCGCGACCAGCGCCGCCGGATGGTATTCGCGGAACTTGAACCCGGTGCCGGGCGTCGCCTCTTCCGGATCCTTCACGGTGTCCTGGAGGCCGCCGGTGGCGCGCACCACCGGAACGGTCCCGTAACGCAGGCTGTACAACTGGTTGAGGCCGCAGGGCTCGTATCGCGACGGCATCAGGTACATGTCGGATCCGGCTTCGATCAGATGCGCCAGGCGCTCCTCGAAGCCGATCGTGGCGAAGAACTTCTGTGGATGGCGCGAGGCCAGCGCGCGCCAGAGATCCTCGTACTCGCCGTCGCCGTGCCCCAGCATCACCCATGTCGCATCGAGCGCCAGGAGCTCTTCAGCCGCCGCGGCAAAAAGGTCAAACCCCTTCTGATACGTCAGACGGGACACGACCCCGATGACGGCACGCCCGAGCGCGTCCGCATTCGAATCGAGGCCCACCGCATCGAGCAGCGCCTTCTTCGCCGCCGCCTTGCCGGCGAGATCGTCCGCACTGAAACGTGCCGGAATCAGAGGATCGGCTTCCGGGTTCCACCGCGCTGTGTCGATCCCGTTGAGAATGCCGGTCAGATCCTCTGCGCGCCGCGCCACGATGCCCTGGAAGCCGTAACCCATTTCCGGCCCGAGAATCTCCCTGGCGTAGGTGGGGCTGACCGTCGAGATCTTCTCGCTGAAATTGATTCCGCCTTTGAGGTAGCTCACGCCGCCCCAGAACTCGAGCGCCTGCGTATTGAACAGGTCCCAGCCCAGGCCGATGTCGTCGATCGTCGCCGAGGGGAAGACGCCTTGAAACGCGATGTTGTGGATCGTGAAGAGCGTGGGCACACCGCCGATCACCGGATCGCTGCCGAACAGCGTTTTCTGAAAGACCGGGACAAGACCGGTCTGCCAGTCGTGCGCGTGAATGATCGACAGGCGGTCCCCCAGTCGGGCGTATTCGAGGGCGGAGCGGCTCAACACCGCGAAGCGCCAGGCGTTGTCGAGATAGTCGCTGCGGGCGTCGCCGTAGAGACCGTCGCGCTGGAACAGCTCCGGCG
>JAIVJE010000175.1 GCA_020200195.1 Acidobacteriota bacterium
ATCTGGTGGAGATGCACGAGGGCACAGCGGCGGCGATCCTCGCGGGCGGCAGGGCCCGCCGGTTCGCCGGCGTCAACAAAGCGTCGTTGACGGTCGGCGGGCACCGCATCATCGACCGCCAGCTCGCAGTGCTGCGGCACGTGGCCGACCCGATATTTATTGTGGCCGGCGATCCCGCGCCTTACGAAAGCCTCGGTGTCGACATCGTACCGGATAGCCTGCCGAACGCCGGAGCGCTGGGCGGCATCTACACCGCGATTGTCCGATCGCCGCACGAGCGCACGCTGATCGTCGCGTGCGACATGCCCTTTCTGGCCCTCCCGCTGCTGCGTCACCTGACATCGGTCGTGGACGCCGACCTCGTGATCCCCCGGACCGCCGGCGGTTACGAACCGCTGTGCGCCGTGTATGGAAAGGCCTGCGCCGAGCCGATTCGCCGGCGGATCGAGAGCGGCGATCTGAGGGCAGCCGTGCTCCCAGACGGCGTCATCGTCGAGGAGGTCGGACCGGAGATCCTCGCGGCGTACGACCCCGATGGTGTCCTGTTCGTGAACGTGAACACGCCGCATGATTGGGAGCAGGCCCACAGCCTGACTGAATTGGAGCGGGAACCGAGGCAAGATCGTATCACGGACTGAAAAACACCGCATGATTCTCCCCGTCCATCACGCCGTCCGGGCCCGCCTCACCGCCGCGGTCGAACGCCTGTACGGCATCGCCGCTGATGACCCGATGCTCAGGGCGATTCCGATCGAGACGCCGCCCCGCCGGGCACTTGGCGATCTGGCTGTTCCGCTGGCCTTCGAGCTCGCTCGCCGGTTACGGAAGGCGCCGCGTGCGATCGCGCAGGAACTGGCCCCCGCGCTCGGCGAAATCGATGGCGTGGCCCGCGTCGAGCCGGCTCCGAATGGTTATGTGAATGTGTTTCTCGATCGCCAGGAGCATCTGACGCGATGGCTCAGCGGCCCATACATAGCGCCGTCGGGCAACGCCGGCAAGACGATCGTGGAACACACCGCGATCAACCCGAACAAGGCGGCGCATATCGGGCACCTCCGAAACGCCGCGCTCGGCGATGCCTTCGGCCGGCTGCGCAAATACCTGGGTCACGAGGTCGAGATTCAGAACTACATCGACGACACCGGCGTGCAGGTCGCCGATGTGGCTGTCGCGTTTCGGGAACTCGAGAGCAAGGACCTCGCCGCAATACGGGAGACGGCCGACACGACCCGGTTCGATTATTACTGCTGGGACCTGTACGCGCGCGTGACCGAGTGGTACGAAGCGGATCCTGAACGGTTGAAGATTCGGGCCGCGGCGCTGCATGACATCGAGCGCGGCGGCAACCCTGTTGCCGATGCCGCCACGTTCATCGCGGACCGCATCGTCCGCTGCCATCTGGAGACGATGCGCCGGCTGAATATCCGGTACGACCTGCTGACGTGGGAGGGGGACATCCTGCGTCTGCACTTCTGGGCGCACGCCTTTGAGTTCCTGAAGAAGACGGGGGCGGTCTTCAAGCAGACGGAGGGGCGGCTGAAGGGGTGCTGGGTGATGCGGATTGAGGACGACGCGGAGCCCGCACCCGCGCCGACGAGCCCGGACGACGCCGAGACGGAGCCGCGCGAGAAGGTCATCGTCCGATCGGACGGGACCGTCACCTACGTCGGGAAGGACATGGCGTACCAGTTGTGGAAGTTCGGGTTGCTGGGCAAGGACTTTTATTACCGGATATTCGAGGCACGGCCGGACGAGGTGCCGGTCTGGTCGACCACGTCGGACCCATACGCCGGCCAGGCCGGCGCCTCGTCGTTTGGTGGCGCGTCCTGGGTCTGCAACGTCATCGACACGCGTCAGTCGTATCTTCAGAAGCTGCTGAAGCAGGCGCTCGCGGTCCTCGGATACGAAGAGCAGGCGCGCCATTCCGTGCACTACGCCTACGAGATGGTCGCGCTTTCCCACTCGACCGCGCGCGAGCTGGGCTACGCGGCGGACGAGGAATCGGATCGACCGTTTGTGGAGGTATCCGGGCGTAAAGGTCTGGGCGTCAAGGCAGACGACCTCATCGATCGCCTGACGTCCAAGGCGGCCGCGGAGGTGTCGAAACGGAATCCTGACATTCCGGCCGATGACGCGCAACGGATCTCCGGCGCGATCGCGATCGCGGCGGTCCGGTACTTCATGGTGAAGTTCTCGCGCGGCAAAGTGATCGTGTTCGACATAGACGAGGCGCTCAGCTTCGAGGGGGAAAGCGGGCCCTACCTTCAATACGCGGTAGTGCGCGCCAACAATATCTTCCACAAATTGAAGGAACGGGACGGACTCGACCAGCCGGCGATTGAGGCCGCGCTCCCCTCCACGGCCGCCGACGTCCTGACCTCACAAGACGACGAAGCGAACGATCTGTGGAACCTGGTGCTGGAATCCGCGCGGCTCGACGAAGTCGTCGATCAAGCGGTGCGGACGCTCGAGTTGTCCGTGGTGGCGAAGTATGCGTTTGCCCTCGCGCAGGCGTTCAACGGCTTCTACCATCGATACCCCATCCTCAACGAGGAACGGCAGGACGTCCGCCTCTGGCGGGCTGCCGCCGTCGCCTTCTATCGCGCTCAGCTCACCAAGGCGCTCGACCTCATGGGATGCACCGTTCCGGCGAGGATGTAATGGTGAGTGGTCGAGCCCCGGTCATCGGCGTCACCGCGTGTAACCGGGTGGATGATTATGTCTCGTCCGTCGAACGCGCCGGGGCGATCGCCCGCGTGCTGGAGGTGAGTCAAAGCCCGAGGGCTCTACTCGGGGAAATTGACGGGCTGCTCCTGACCGGTGGGGGGGACATCGACCCGGTTCTCTACGGCGAAGCGCGACACCCCGCTGTGGAAGATGCGGAGCCGGGACGCGATGAGTTCGAGATCGATCTGGCGCGCCGGGCGATGACCGCCGATTTGCCGGTACTGGCGATCTGCCGGGGAGCGCAGGTCCTGAACGTCGCAGCCGGCGGCACGCTCGTGCAGGATATCCCGTCGGCGACGTCGACGGATGTGCGCCACAGAGTCGAACAGCCGAAGGACGCGGTCGCGCACAGCGTGGTGGTTACGCCGGGATCACGGGTCGCCGAGGCGCTGGGCACGATCGTGACCCGTGATCGCACCTGCGCGGTCAACAGCCGGCACCACCAGTCCGTTGACCGCCTTGGCGTGGGGCTGATCGCCAGCGCCACGGCGCCTGACGGTGTCGTCGAAGCGATCGAGGCGCCCGAGGCGCGTTTCTGCCTCGGTGTCCAGTGGCATCCTGAAAACTTCTGGCGGACCGGCGAGTTCAGCCCGCTGTTCGATGCCTTTGTCGATGCGGCCCGCCAGCGCGCGGCCGCACGCGCGCCCGATCGCTGATCCGATCCATCGGACCTCCATGAGAGCTCTCATCATCGAAGACGACCTGACCATCTCGGACTTCGTGGCGAGAGGGCTGAGAGAATCCGGTTTCGCCGTCGACCAGGCGACCGACGGCGAGTCGGGCTTGCATCTCGCGACGACGGCGCCGTACGACGTCGCCGTCATCG
>JAIVJE010000176.1 GCA_020200195.1 Acidobacteriota bacterium
TGTCGCGCCTGCGCCCAGCTGCGATCCGTCAACCGAGCTCACGGCAACAGCCTGGATGCTGTACGACGCCGCCGGCGCTGGGCCGAGCGGCGGAATGCCGGTAACCGTGAGCTCGTACCCGGAGTTCTCGAATTGCGAGCCGTGCGTTTCTCCTATGTGTGGACGGCTGGCGCCGTAGAGCGCGGTTCCCACCGGATGAAAACCTGTGTTGCCGACGTAAAAGATCTGCACCGAGCTCACGCCGGTGCCTGACGGCGCGCGATCGTCGATCGCGTAGCCGCTGACGACGAATGGTTGCGCGATGGCGGCGGTGGACGGCGATGCGTTCCAGCCGACGGGCGATTGCATCCAGCCAGTGTCCCCTGTGATGCGTCCGCTTTGAAAGACCTGGTACGTCGCATCATTGCCGCCACTAATGGTCACCGTGGCTGTCCTGTTGTCCGCGGAAGGAGGAGCGGCGGCAACGAGGTACCGTAGCCATGCGCTGCCCGCGCCCGTTGCACCATCGGGGAACGTCACCCAGGGGGCCGACGAAGTGGCGGTCCATGTGCAGTCAGGAATCGGGGCAAAAACGCGAATGAGGCCGGTGCCACCAGGCCGGTTAAATGAGAGTCCGGTGGCCAGGACGATGGTGACTGATGGGCAGACCGCGCCGCGCGCCATCACTCCGCCTGAGGAAAGCGTCATCCACGCCAGGGCAGCCATACCTGCCGCCAACCCACCGAAGCGACGCATGACTATCTTCCGTACGACAGGGCTATCAGCGGCCACGGAATTGCGCCGTGCGCACGCTGGTTCTGATCCGCAGCTGCGCCGGCTGAGGCCGCCGCGTTCTGAATCGTGAAAAACCGGCTTCCAATGCCCGCGGGGACGCCGGCGTCGTCAATGACCCCCCACGCAATCGTGTGCACGCCGTCGGCGAACTGCGTCGTATCGATCGTGAAGTGCGCCCCGGGGCCGTTCGAGTTGGCGAGCCCGGGGAAGTACGCCTTCACATCGGGGCGCGGTTCATTGTACTGCGCGCTGGCCGGCACTTCGATGCCGTCGATGTACAACTTGATGGTGGATCCATTGAACGGCACTGTCTTCCCTGCGGGAGTCAGCACCCATCCGAAGTTCGTAATAGTGCCGGATACAGTCTCACCCTGCGCCGGGAAGTCGATCGTGCCGAATGGCTCGATCGCCGATGCATTGGCGAACGTGACTGTCCTACGTCCGAGCAGGGTAACAAGTCCGACGACGTTCTGTGCGTAGGCGGAAAGGGTGAATGGACCGTTGCCGCCGCCAGGCAGCACGTTCGACAACAGCATGAAGCCCCAGCCTGCCCGGCGGTTCTGCGGCGCACCGCCGAACGCGTAATGCAGCACATCGGGGCGCGCACCCTTCACCCGCACGGCGTCGCCGAGATACACCACCTGCTGCGAGTGGAAACCGCCGCTGGCGTTGCTGACGATCTCGACCGAGGCCTCCCCTGGCATTGGATTGCGGTAGATCCGGACATGTTCGATGTCTACGGCATCGAGGGCGAAGCCGGTCACAGGAATCGCGCCGGTCAACCCGACCGCATTGGCAGCCGGCGTGTCCATGTTCCCGCGCGGGAACCCGGAAGGGTATCCAGCGAGATCTGAAAAGGTGTAGGTGCGGAGAGTCACGGGAAGCGAGCGTGATGTCTGCGATGCGAATTCAGCGGTCACGTCGATGGCACCCGTCACAACGCCATCTGGGAAACCGGGGAGAGCGGATCCAGAGTGCCGTCCGCGCGGTATCCGCCGAAAAACAGCGCGCTCGCGTCGAGCCTGACCGGATTCCCATTCTGGATGACAGCGAATCCGCCGGTCCGATAAGTGATACTTCCGGACCGCTCGAACGCGGTCGGGCTTGGCGCCGCTGTGTAGCTGACCGACATCGGCGGCGTCCCGCTCAGCGGCGTAATGGTAAGCCAGCTGGGCGGACTGCTGAACGGCGAGAAACTACAGTCCGTACCGCTGCCGGTAACCGAAAACGTTCCGCTCCCCCCGTTGACCGACACACGCACCTGTGCCGGAGAGACGGACAACGAGCACAAAAGCGGATCCTGCGTCACGGCGAGCGGGATGCCACCGATCGCCGTGTCGAACGAGCGGGGGTCTGCAGAGTTATTGAAGGGGATGATCCGCAGCGTCAGGTTCGTCGGGCCGGTGCCGAACACAGGGCCGCCAAAAACCGCCCAGGATGGTTCCATCCGCCAGAAGCAGCCCGCGGGCGCATCGACGAACACACTCTGCGGAGGCCCGCCCTCTGAATTGAAGCGGAGTGACGAGGGCGTGACGCTTCGCACACACTGCGCCGTTTGCGTCACGGTGAACGCCGGCTGGCCGTTGATCAGCACCTGCGCCGTGCGATCGGCGCCGCTGTTGTTGGTAGAGACGCGGTAGTTGATGATCCCATTCGTCGAACCGGAGGGGGAAAACACCTGAAAGAATGGATCCACCGTCAGCCAGGTTGCCGAGCTGCCGGTGACGAAACTGCAACCCGTAGTCGGGGATGTCAACGTGAGCTGACCGTGAATCGCTCCCGCGTCGAAAGTGGTCGACGTGCCATTGAGCGAGTACGGACACGCCTGTGCGCCGGTGCGCGTGGCGGTCGTGAACGCGGCGTAAAAGAGGGCGGCCGCCAACGCTGACGCCGCCGACAATTTGCGGAGCAGCTGCTTCATGCGTTCTCCCGGTGCGGGACCGGAGCGTAATCTCCTGGACGCCGCGGATCGAGGAAGAAAAGCCCGGAACCAGGAGCATTTTAGTTCAGAACGATGCGCCAGTCTTTCGGGGAAAGAATCAATTCGAACTGGCCGTGAACAGGGCACTGAAGGGCGAGGGCACTCTCCTGCCAGTTGACGCCGTATGCGTGAGGGTGATGTGCACCGGCAGGCGCTTACCATCCCGCACGAACATCAGGTCGTATGAGCCCGCGAAACCCGGTCCCGGCTGCCAATAGAACGCACCGCGCCGCTGGTCGAGGGCGGATCCAATCGGAAGTGGCCGCAGGACACCTCCGACGGACAGGTACGCCTCGTACGGCCCGCTGCCTTCGAGACCTGCCGCCTGAATGGTCACGCGCGTGCCCGCGCGCGCCGTGACAAAGCGCGCCGGTGTCGCCTGCGCGAGCGCCACCGTCGCCATCCCGAGCGACCGTCCTGGACTGACCTCGGCGCGCGCGGTGATGACGTTCGGCTGCGACGCCGCGCTCGCCACGACGCTGCTGTTGATGACGTTGAAGAACCGGCTCCCGACGCCGTCCGCCTGGCCGTTCGTGGCGGTCACGCCCCACGCGATCGTGTGCAGCCCGTTCGGAAGAAGCGATGGATTGAAGTTGTAGACGCCCAAGGCCTGGTTCACGCCGGGATACGTCGACGCCGGAAAGAGCGCCGTCAGATCGCTGCGCGCTCCCCAACAGCAGGGCGATCCGACCGCCACTCCGTCGATGAAGACGGTCACGCTCCCGCCGAGCGCGGGGCTGGCGACCACGGAGCCGCGCCCGAGTACCCAGCCGAAGTTGGGATAGCTGCTGCCGCTGATGGTCTCACCCTGCGCCGGCGTGTCGATCGCGCCGAAGGGCCGGACAGAAGAGGCGTTCGCGCCCATGATGGTACGCGAGCCAAGCCGCGTCGCGTAACCTTCGCGATCTGTTGCGTACACCCGCAGCACGTAGGCACCCTCGCCGCCGTTCGGCAGGAAGTTCGTCAGAACAAGGAAGCCCCATCCCGCCCGGTACTGGAAAGGGGTGCTCCCAGTCAGACCTTCGACGTCAGGCCGCGCGTCGTCTATCCGGACCGCATTGCCAACGAAGATTAGGCTGCTGCCCTCACCCGGCACGGGATCGCGGTAGATGGTGACGCCGGTGATCTCGATGTCGTCCAGCGCCCATCCCGTCACGGCGATCGACCCGCTGACGACGGAATTGTCCACCGGCGTGTCGACGAGTCCGAATGGTGCGCCGGTCGCGCCGTGAATCCGAATCCAGGCGTGCACGTATTGAGGCGAGTTGTCGATCGTCCCCGGCGTGACCTGCCTGACGGTCAAAGTCCCTTCGCCGACGCCCAGCACGTTGTAGTTCTGGTTGACCAGCGACACCGTGAACTCGCCGCTGCCGCAGCCGGAGCCGCCCGACACGGTAAAGACGCTGGGCAGACTGTTGTCGACCGTCCAGCAGGGCGAGCCGGAGCCGACTACCGTCACACGGACGGTCTGCGGCCCCGTCTTGGTCGTCAGGGCGGTGACGCCGAAGTTCAGCGTCGGCCGACTGACGACGATCCGCGGCGCGGTCGCACTGTGATCGATCCTCACTGGCCACTTGCCGTACGCGCCGTTCGTGTTCGTGCCGT
This sequence comes from Acidobacteriota bacterium, assembly GCA_020200195.1. Taxonomy (GTDB): domain Bacteria; phylum Acidobacteriota; class Vicinamibacteria; order Vicinamibacterales; family 2-12-FULL-66-21; genus JAIVJE01. The sequence goes on from JAIVJE010000176.1 coordinate 4,361, forward strand.
CGTTGAACTCGACGTAGACGTAGTACTGCTCCCCGGTGCCGAGCGCCGAGGTGTTCCACGTCAAGCTGCCGGTTGTCGAGGACACGGTGGTCGAATTGATGAAACTCTTGACCGTCGGATCCTTGTCAGTGTCGTAGTACACGCTGACGGTGCCGCTGGCTTCACTCGACGTCCAGCGAACGACATAGCTCGTGTTCGCCGTCTCGAGCGCCGCGAGCTTGATGCGCCTGATGTAGAACGGCGTTGGGTTGGCGAACTCGTGCGGATCGATCCGGAAGCTCTTGATCGACCCCGTCCACCCGGTGATCGCCGGGCTGGCGGGATCGACCGGTAGCGCCGCCATATCCAGGTTGATCGTATTCAGGACGTTCGCGCCCACCCGCGAATCGAGGACGATGTCGTCGCTGACATTCTCCTGGGCTTCTCCGTCGATGTGCCACACGACACGGACGACCGAACCCTCACAGATGTTGCGCGCCAGGTTCGGGAGGCCGAGCTCGGCCGTCAGGATTCGGTACCGCGTCGGATCGATCCTGGCGTTGATGCCGCGAACCGTCTGATTGAGCGGATAGACAATCGGGTCGCCGACGCTCGCGCAGGGGCCGCCGAAAACGCCGGTCGTGCTCGTGCCTCTGAATGCGGTGATGTCGCCGAGCGCGGTTCCCTCCGGCGTTTCCGCGGCGGCGACCGTCGTGATGCTCCCG
>JAIVJE010000474.1:0-6391 GCA_020200195.1 Acidobacteriota bacterium
GGGGAGACACAGAGTAAGGGGCGTGCGGAACCACCGATCCACGCAGTCGGCCGCCGCGCAGCCGGTCTATCCTCGCCTGTGCCGCTGCGACCACTTCAGCGGGGTCCGGCGTGTTGAACCCGATCAGCTCATAGAAGATCGCCGCAGACAGCGCGCTGTCCGCGAGAGCCCCCCAGGCTGCCATCGTGTTCGTCACGTCCCCTATCAGCGACGTGCCAAATTCGCGGGCCTGACGGACAGCATCCTGAATCGGTTCTGGCGGATCTCCGCGGGCGGCCCGGCGCAAGGCGATCAGCGCTGCAGCCCATTTCGGCATCGACTCGGCGGGCGGGACCAGGCCCCGCATCCACGAGAGCTCCAGGTGTGCATGGCAGTTGACAAGGCCAGGGAGAATAACCCTCTCATCGGGTGATCGGGTGATCAGGTGATCGGGTGATCGGATCGGGTGATCGGATGATCGCGCGATCGGGGAATCGGGCGATCGGGTGATCGGGAGATCGAGTGATCGAAGAATCGGGTCACCGGATCCGCCGACGGCGACGACGCGGCCGGCGTCGACGGCGACCCATCCATCACGAATGGGCGGGCTGGAGATTGGCAGCACCCACGCGGCGCGGTGAAGGTGCGGCACGCCGCTCAGTGACCTGTCAAACGCGCCTTCTTCTCCGCGGCGCTGCGTGCGGTGTATCGCGCGATTTCCGGCGGCCGGCTGGCGTCGCCGTCGGCACGCGCGACCGCGAGCGTCAGCATCCGGGGAACGTCGCGCTCACGGAAAATCGGATCGCCGAGTAATTCGTAATGCATGTTGCGCCGCTTCGGCGTGAACCCTGCGTTCTCGATGTTGCGGACGATTTCTATCTCATCCATGCAATAGCTCGCGCCGGCGGCGCGGACGACGTTCTCCTCGATCATGACGCTGCCCATGTCGTTGGCCCCGAAAGCAAGGCTCAACTGCCCCACTTTGCCGCCCTGGGTCACCCACGATGCCTGCAAGTTGTCGAAGTTGTCGAGGACGATCCGCGCGAGCGCGAGGGTGCGCAGGTAGTCGATGCCTGTTGCTTCGCCGCCGCCGAGCTCGGTGTGCTCCGGCTGGTAACTCCATGTGATGAAGGCGGTGAAGCCACCGGTCTCGTCCTGCAGCTCGCGAAGTCTGAACAGGTGCTCCACGCGCTCTTCCATCGTCTCCACCGTCCCATACATCATCGTCGCCGTCGTCCGCAGGCCCGCGTGATGCGCGGCGCGCATCACCCCGAGCCATTCGTCTGCCGACGCTTTGCTGTAGCAATTCAGCAGCTTGCGGACACGATCGACGAGGATCTCGGCCCCACCGCCCGGTATGCTGTCGAGGCCCGCGGCGATGAGCCGGTCGATGACCTGCGGGACGGGAAGGCGCGACATGCGCGAAAGGTGAATCACTTCGGGCGGGGAGAGCGCGTGGAGGCGGAACGCGGGGTACCGCTGCTTGATCGACTTGAATAGATCCTCGTACCACTCGAGCGGCAGGTCCGGATTGTGGCCGCCCTGCACCAGCAGTTGTCCGCCGCCAAGCGCGATCGTCTCGTCAATCTTGCGGAAGATCTCCTCGAACCCGAGAACATACCCTTCTGACGATCCGACCGGCCGATAGAATGCGCAGAAGTTGCAGCGCGCCACGCAGACGTTCGTGTAATTGACGTTGCGGTCGATGATATACGTGACCAGGCCGTCCGGGTGCTTGCGCGCGCGAATGCCGTCGCTGAGCCGGCCGAGGAGCGACGTCGGCGCATGCAGGTACAGTTCGAGGGCTTCCCCCCTGTCGAGTCGCTCGCCGCGTTGCACTTTCGCCCCGATTTGATGCATACGGGCTGTTGGGCTATGGGCTGTTGGCTATGGGCGCTGGGCTGTCTAAAGCCATTGCCTAACGCCCAAAGCCTAAAAGTACTCCAGCACCCCCGTGTCCTCGACGAGACTGTGCTTTGCCGCCAACTCGTAAAACCGCATGAGGCCCACTTCTTCACGAGGGCCGAGCGTGTATCGAATATTGTCTCTCAGATAGGCTTGCGCACGCGCAGCCCGCGCAGGACCGCAGAACGCCGCCGCCAGCGCGTCGGACTGCCTGACCCCGGCGTCCCGCGCCTCGGTCAGCGCGTCAATCGCTTCGGCGGTCAGCGCGCGCCGACGCCCTGCCCAGAACGCCCACACGAACGGCAGCCCCGTCATCGCGGTCCATTGCTCCCCGAGATCGACCTTCAACACGCCGGCAGCCGCGTGGTCGAAGAACAACGCCGGGTCGCCGATGATCAGCGCCGCATCGCACCGGGCCAGCATCGCGTCCGGTACGGGTGGCATCGGGATGAACTTTGGATCGACGCCGAACAGTTCATAACAGAGCACCTGGAGCAGCGCATTGGAGGTTCGCGAGCTGGTATCCAAGGCGACCGATCGAACCTGATCGATCGATCGGGAGCTGAACACCGCGACCGAGGCGACCGGGCCTTCCGAGACGATGCCCAAGCCCGGCACGATTCTGTATCCGTGACCGCGTAAGTACTCGATGGACGGGATCATGCCGACGTCGATCGATCCCTCATGAAGGAGCGCTGCGCATTTCGACGGTGTATCGAAGCGGACCGAGAACAGCTGGCTACGAAGTTCCAGCCCGTATACGAGCGGCCGCGCATTCAGGTAGTTGACCGCGCCCAGATGAATCGGCGTCACGATGGGAGTGACTCAAACAGTCCGTTTCGCTCGAACGGATCGAGCGCCGCGGCGCGGATGTTACCTCTAATCTCCTCGATCGGGCTTCGGCGAGTACCGAGCGTTCCCGGATCCACTGCAGCCACGTTATCCACGTCGTCTGCGCCAACGGTCAACGCCACCTGCGCCAGCTTCGGGCCGTACAGCGCCCAGTCCACCTGAATCGACGCGACGTTGTCCACGAGCATCCTTGCCAGCGCGACGTGCTTCACGTCGTCGTATCCCGTCGACGGGGCGGACACCGACATAGTCCTGGAAAGGGGCGCGAACGCTTTGAAACCGCCGGCGGCGGCCTGCAGCTGCCGCGCGAGAACGAGCGTCGGGATGCGCGCGTCATCCGGAGCCTGCACGGTAAGTCGCATCACCGACAGGCCGGCGCCGCGCGCGGTGCGGGTGGCGGCGGTCGCGTCGGACACGGCATCCACCGGTAGTTCCGAAACGCCGTTAAGACCCGCGTCGCGCAGGGCAGCGCAGATCCCGGCCAGCGTCTCGCCTGTGGTGCCGGCGAGCCGCTCGAGATCGTTCATCGCGAAGCCGGTCAGCGGAACACCAGTCCGTGGCGCCGCGGCGGCACGCACGGCCGTGACGGCGGCGTCCAGCGATGCCGGACGCCCGATGATGCGCAGCTCCCCGGCAGCAAGCCCGTTTGGCAGCGCCACAAGAGGTGTTTCCACATGGACCTCGAAAACCCGGACGAACGTCGTCCGCGTGCCGTGCATGCGGCGGCGGATCTCGTCGGCCATCATCGCGATGCTGAGCAGGTCCGGGCTTGCCGCGGCCATCCTGGCATCGGCATCGGTGATGTGCCGTACGCCGCCAGATCGCTGGCGTCCTCCAGGTCGTCGACCGGACCGCGCGTGAACTGCACGTCCCGTTCGGGATCGTAGTGCGTCCCGACGATCCAGGCGACCTCAGCCTCGTTCTGCACGTTGACATCCTTGTCTAGCACGATGATCGTCTTCGACAACATGAGCTGACCGAGACCCCAGAACGCGTTCATGATCTTCCTCGCGTGGCCCGGGTACCGCTTGTCGATCGACACCAGCACGATGTTGTGGAAGATGCCTGACGCCGGAAAATGCATGTCGACGATCTCCGGGAGCGTCTTGCGAATCAACGGCAGAAAGAGCCGTTCGCTCGCCTTGCCGAGGTAGTAGTCCTCCATCGGAGGAATCCCCACGACGGTCGTCAGGTAGATCGGTCGCTTGCGATGAGTCACACACGTCAGGTGAAACACTGGGTAGTCGTCGGGATGTGAGTAAAAACCGGTGTGGTCGCCAAATGGGCCTTCGCGCCGGCGCTCTCCCGGATCCACATAGCCTTCGAGGATGATCTGCGCATTGGCCGGCACCTCGAGGTCCACAGTCAGGCACTTGACGAGTTCGACACGGTCGCGCTTCAGAAACCCGGCCAGCATCAGCTCGTCGAGCCCCTCCGGCATCGGCGCTGTGGCGGCGTAGGTCAACGCCGGATCGGGACCGAGCGCGACCGCGACCGGCATGCGTTGGCCAAGTCGCTCGGCGACGCGGTGATGTTGGGCACCTCCCTTGTGTCGCTGCCAGTGCATACCGGTGGTGCGGCCGTCATACACCTGCATCCGGTACGTGCCGATGTTGCGCACACCGGTTTCTGGATCTTTGGTGAACACGAGCGGCAGTGTGATGTAGCGACCCCCATCGCCTGGCCAGCACTTGAGGATCGGGATTTCATCCAGCGAACCGGGACGACGGACGACTTCCTGGCAGGGCGCATCGCTGACGGTCTTGGGCATCAAATCGCGCAGCCGTCCGACCGTCGGTAGCAGCTTCAAGGCGTCGAAGATTCCGGCGGGGATTTTGGGCGTGGTCAGCTCCTCGACTTCAGCGGCCAGGTCGTCGAGCGTCTGGACGCCGAGCGCCAGGCACATCCGCTTCATCGACCCGAACAGGTTGAGCGCCACGGGCATATCGAAACCACTGGGTCGTTCGAACAGCAGGCCCGGCCCTCCGCCCGGAGACTTCGATGCGCGATCGGTGACCGCAGCGATTTCCAGATCCGGGCTCACCGGCTCCGAAATGCGGGCGAGCTCGCGTTCGCTGTCGAGTGCGGCGATGAAATCGTTCAGGTCTTTGAACATGGGTCTGATGCGGAATTCATACTCCTTCCATTTTCTCCGCAATCCGCGACGCCAGCTCGAGCGCCCTCCGCCCGGCGGCACCGTCGACAATCGGCCGGCGGCGGTCTCTCACCGCGCGGGCGAAATCGTCGAGCTCGCGCCGCAACGGCTCGTCGCGGGCCACCGGGATCGAACCACCTTCGATTTCCGGCCGCGCCCCCGGCCGCGGCTTGAGGCGCCAGCCCTCCGCCTCTTGCGCGGCGTAATCGATCGAGATGTAGGAATCCGGCTGAAAGAATCGGATCTTGCGCACCCGGTCCCGGCTGATGCGGCTCGCGGTGATGTTCGCGATGCAGCCCGACGCAAAGCGCAAACGTGCGTTCGCAATATCGAACTTCGGTGTCAGTACGGCCACGCCGACTGCCTCAATCGACGTGACTTCCGATCGCACCAGGGCAAGGATGACGTCGAGGTCGTGGATCATCAAGTCAAAGACCACATCGATGTCGAGACTGCGCTCGGGAAATGTGCTCAGTCTGTGCACTTCGATGAAGCGCGGCGAGGTGACCAGCGGCATGATCGCCGCGACTGCCGGGTTGAAACGCTCCGTGTGGCCGATCGCAAGGGTGGCGCCGCTCCGTGCGGCGGCGGCCAACATGCGATCCGCGTCCTGGAGAGAACGCGACATCGGTTTCTCGACCAGAACGGCTGTGCCGCTATCCAGAAAACTGACCGCAATCTCGGCGTGCAGCTCGGTCGGGACTGCGATGGTCACCGCGTCCACCTGGCCGATCAGCTCTCGATAATCGGTCAGTGCGTGCGCCCCGCGGCCGGCTGCGGCCGCAAGTGCCCGATCGTGCACGGTATCGACAACGGCGTGCAGGCGCGCGCCCTCGAGCGTGGGGACGATGCGCGCGTGGTGACGTCCGAGATGGCCGACTCCGATAACCGCGACGCGTATGAACTCAGCGGCCATACGAGCCTGCGACCCTCCCGACAATCGCGATGTTCGCGTCGTTTGCGGAGGCGAACACATGCTCGCCGTCGAGGACCAGGGCACGGCCGGCATCGACGGAAAGCACCGAGGCCCCGGCGATTCGCATCGCCTGGATGGTGGCCAAACCGATGACGGGTACGTCGAACCGCATGTCCTGCCCCGGCTTGGCGACCTTGACGATCCGCACACCCGGGCCGGCCAGATGCCCCGCTCGCGCGATCACCTCGTCCGTGCCTTCCATCGCCTCGACCGCGACGACAGCCTTGTGCTTGACTGCAATGGTCTGGCCGATATCGAGCGCCGCGATGGCGTCGGCCATCCCGTAGCCGAATGCCAGATCGGCGCGTTCGTCCTCGTTCGGCGCACGATGGGTCAGCACACCCTCGCGCGCGAGCAGCGGCGACAGAAAGGCTGTCGAGTCGAGCAGCTCGATCCCCTCTTCGCGCAGCACGTCAGCGACGGCGGAAATCAGCGCGTCGGTGTTGCGCGCCTTCAATCGGCTCATCACCGACAACAGCGTCAGGTCGGGAATGATCCCGGAAAAGATCTTCGCGTGCTTGACC
>JAIVJE010000474.1:6490-7509 GCA_020200195.1 Acidobacteriota bacterium
GCATGAGGCCGCTCAGTCTATCAGAAGGGCGTCTGGAGACCGCGCGTGCGAAACGGGTACAATGGCAACTTCGCCTGCTACTTCGTCTAGGAGACTGGATGCGTCGATCGATCGTTCGTACGATTCTGCTCTGTAGCGTCCTCGCACTCGCCGCCGCATGCGACGATTCGGACACGCCCGTCACGCCGACGCAGCCGGCTCCGACCACGACCGAAACGTTCTCGGGAAACTTGAACCAGAACGGCGCCGTGACCAATCCGTTCACGACCGCGGCGTCCGGGTCGCTCACCGCGACGCTCAAGAGTGTCGGGCCCGTCGCTACGACCGCCATCGGGCTGAGCCTCGGAACGTGGAACGGTTCGGCGTGCCAGGTCGTGGTCGCCAACGACAATGCCACACAGGGAGCCACCGTGACCGGCACGGTCTCCTCAGCGGGCAACTTCTGCGTCCGCGTTTACGACATCGGCAAGATTGAACAGACGGTGACGTTTACCGTCGAAGTCGTCCATCCCTGAACGGGACGCGTTTCCCTACTCCTCGACGACTTCCTCCAACCGGCGGCTCGGCCGCCGAAGGCCGACGCCGCGGCTCGACGTGCGAATGAAGTCCACGACGTACTGGACTTCCTCGCACCTGAGCGTCGGATCGCGTTCGATCTGCGCGAGCGCGCGGCTCGTGTTGGAGTGCAGCAGGTACCGATACGCGCGCCGCAACTTCGCGACGGAATCGGGCGAGAACTTGCGTCGCACCAGGCCGATCGTATTCAGGCCGTAAATCCGGGCGCGATTGCCGACGGTCTTGGCAAACGGCAGTGCATCCTTCGTGATGACCGAGAAGCCGCCGATGAAGGCGTACTTGCCCACGCGGCAGAACTGGTGCACACCCGAGAAGGCGCTGATCGTCGCGTAATCCTCGACCGTGACGTGGCCGCCGAGTGTCGCCGCATTCCCGAAGATCGTGTGATTGCCTACGTGACAGTCGTGTGCGACGTGCGCGTACGCCATGAACACGTTGTCGTC
>JAIVJE010000475.1 GCA_020200195.1 Acidobacteriota bacterium
CCCACAGGCTGATGAGTTTATGGTGCGGTAGGCTGCCTGCCTCCAGCAGCACCATCAGGTCGGTACCGCCGGCAAACGGTCGCCACGAGCCGGGATCGCGGTCCATCAGCGCCAGCGCCTCGGCGAGCGTGCCCGGAGCGCGCAACTCGTACGCCGGCAGAAACGATCTCATCGGCGGCAGGCGGACACGACCGCTTCGAAGATTCGCATGTAGCCGGTGCAGCGGCACAGGTTCCCCGCGAGACCTGCCTTGACCTCTGCCTCCGTCGGGTTGGGATTCCGTTCGAGCAGAGTAATGGCGGCGAGCACCATGCCCGGCGTGCAGATGCCGCACTGCGCACCGCCACAGGCCAGGAACGCCTCCTGCACGGCGTGAAGGCGCCCGCCAGCGGCGACACCCTCTATCGTGGTGATTGCCGTCCCCTCCGCGTGGAGCAGTGGAAAGAGGCAGCTGTTGACGAGATCGCCGTCGACGAGGACCGCGCAGGCGCCACATTCGCCTTCGCCGCAGCCTTCCTTCGTCCCCGTCAAACGCAGCTTCGACCTGAGGGCGTCGAGCAAACGCATCATCGGATGCGCCTCAATCGTCACGTTGGCGCCGTTGACACGGCACATCACCCGCACGTTCATCCCGCTACGGTCCATCAGGCTCCGCTTTTTCCATCAGCTCCATCAGCGCTTCGGGTGTCAGTGGCAGATGCGCCGGATTCAGCCCGGTCGCGTTCGCGACGGCATTGAAGATAGCAGGGGCCGGACCGTCCATTGGAAGCTCACCGATGCCTTTGGCGCCGCCGGGACCGTTCGGGTACGGCGCTTCTTCGAAGAAGACGCGGATCGGCGGCAGATCCATGGACGTCGGCATGATGTAGTTCGTCATCTGCGCGTTGACCATGCGCCCATCGCGCCACACGATGTCTTCGAAAAGCGCCCAGCCAATCGCCTGCGCCACACCGCCTTCGATTTGACCCGTCGCCAGCGGCGGGTTGATCACTCGTCCCACTTCCTGCACCGCGACGAAATCATCCACCTGCGTTTGGAAGGTGTCGAGATCGACCGTGACCTCGGCTACGTACACAGCCCATGCGTAGGCGCCGTAGGCGTCGCCCTCGTAGCGTTGATCGTCCCACCGCAACCCTTCCGGCGGTCGGTACTGCGCTGCGATCCGAAGATCGCCATGGCGGGCCCTATACGCAGCGCAGGCCGCGCGGAACTCGGCCGGCGTGTACCGAGACGTCAGCAGCCCTGCCGTCTCCAGCCTATGACGGAAATCGAGAGAGGCTGTCTCGATGAGCTTGCCGACCACCATGCACGTGCGAGACGCCACGGTGGGACCACTATCCGGCACGGTGGCCGTGTCGGGCTGCGCAACTTCCACATCGTCGCATTCGAGCCCGAGCGCTTCGGCAGCAATCTGCGCGAAGATCGTATTCGTGCCCTGCCCGATTTCGGCACTGGCGGCGAGCACGCGCACGCGGCCATTGCTGAGCGCTTCGACCGCCACGACCGACGCGAGGTGCTGCTCGCCGGAACCGGTGAAGCCGGCGCCATGCATGAACGTCGCGAAGCCGATTCCTCTTTTGATGCGCGTGCTGTGACGATTCGCGTCCGCGAAGCGGCTCCGCTTCGCGTGATAGTCGGACAACACAAGGGCACGATCGAGCAGGCGTTCCATCGCGATCGGCTCCTTCATGACCTGACCAACTGCGCTCGTCTGTCCCGTCTGGATGAAATTGCGTCTGCGGAACTCGTCCGGCGTCAGACCGGCGGCGGCGGCCACGCGATCCATATGCCGCTCGAGGGCGAAAATGCTCTGGGGCGCACCGAAGCCGCGGAACGCTCCGTGTGGAGGCATGTTCGTCGCGACAGCGCGCCCGCGGATCCTGATGTTCGGGCAGAAGTAAGGGCCAGCCGCATGGATGGTTCCACGGGACAGAACCACCGGAGACAGCGTGCAATATGCGCCACCGTCAATCGTGAACTCGATATCCATCGCGAGCAGTCGGCCATCCCGCGATACGGCCGTACGATGCCGCGTCCGTGACGGATGCCGCTTCGTCGTCGCCACCATGTCTTCGGCGCGGTCGTAAACGAGCTTGACTGGCCGGCCTGACTTCCACGCGAGGAGCGCCGCGTGGCCGGCGATGATCGACGGATACTCCTCTTTCCCGCCGAAGCCGCCGCCAGTCTCCATCTGGACGACGCGAACCTTGGCCGCCGGGACATTGAACAGCGCTGCCAGGGCCTTGTGAATGTAGAACGGGCACTGCATCGATCCCCAGACGGTGACCGCACCTTGCGCGTCGGTGAGCGCCACCATGCCCTGCGGCTCGATGTAGAGCTGCTCCTGCGCGCCCGTTTCGTACTCCCCGTCAACAATGACGTGGGCCTCCGTCCAAACGGCATCGACGTTTCCGCGCGTCACCAGATACTGTTTGAACACGTTGTCGTCGCCCCAAATCACTTCCGTCCGCGCCAGGGCGGCGTCCATCGAAAACACCGGCGGGAGCGTGACGCAGTTCGCGCCGGGAATGTCGTGGGCGCTGACGATCGTAAATTCCGGCCAGGGGACGCCGGGCGCGTAATGGATCGCGCGAAGGAGGCCACGCGCGACCGGGCTCCGTACCGTCGCGCCGTGAAGCATCCCGGGGAGGACGAGGTCGTCAATGTACCGCGCCTGACCGGTGAGCTTGGCGCGCCCTTCCTTGCGGGGGACCGGCTGCCCGATCGTTGAGACCACCATGACGATGAGATTGTACTCCTTGTAGTTCATGGTCCTTGTCGTGCCTTGTGGGGCACGACAAGTGCTGTATTGACAAATCGAGTCTACAACGTAGACTATGGCGGACATGCAGACGCTCGGCGAGCTCGAACAACTGATTCTTCTCGCGATCCTTCGGCTGGGACCGGAAGCGTTCGGGCTGTCGATTGCCCGGGAGCTCGAGCTCCAGGCAGGCCGCAGGCTGTCGCGCGGCGCCCTTTACACGACGCTCGACCGTCTGGAGCTGAAAGGGCTGGTCCGCTGGAAGCTCGAAACGGGCGGACCGGAACGGGCGGGTCTCCCGAAACGCCTCTACACGGTCTCGGCCCGTGGCGTGTCCGCTCTCCGAGCGTCACAGCGTGTGCTGGACCGCATGTGGCGCGGGCTGGACGACATCTTCGGCGAGCGCTCGTCGTGAGTCGCCGTGAGCCGTCGCGGGCCGTCGAGTGGTTGTTGCGGCGGGTGCTACCCAACACTGTCGCGGAACCGGTCCTTGGCGACTTGCTGGAGGAGTTGCGGCAATCCGGGAATCGCGCGCGGTATCTCCGCCAGGCTCTCTCAATCGCGGTCTATTACACTCCGGGACGGTTGCGGCGCGCGCCGCGGCATCTGCCGGGCGCATCGGACGGCACTGAAAGGAAACCCATGGGACTCGAGAGCGTAGTGCAGGACTTGAAGTATGCCGTGCGCGGCCTCGCGAAACGACCCGGGTTCGCGGTCGTCGTGGTGCTGACGCTCGGGCTCGGCATCGGGGCCTCCACCGCCATTTTCTCGATCGTCGACGGCATCCTGCTGCAACCGCTGCCCTTTGCCGATCCAGACCGCCTCGTCATGGCAAACGAGACAAAGGATGGCCAGCGGATGACCATCGCCTGGCCGAACTACGTGGATCTCCGCGATCGCGCGTCCTCTTTCGAGTCGATAGCCTGCCACCAGCCGAACGCCTTCACGCTGCTCGGCGACGGCAAGCCCCGCCGCGTCAACGGACGGCTCGTCTGCGCCGGCTTTTTCGAGGTGCTGGGCATTCAACCACAGACGGGGCGCACGTTCAGGGCCGAAGATGACCGCGTTGGCGCAACGCCGGTCGCGATCGTGAGCGACCGCTTCTGGAAGCAGGATCTCGGCGCGGATCCGGCGGTGCTCGGACGAACGATCCGGATGAGCGAGAAGACCTTCACGATTATTGGCGTGCTGCCGGCCGGCTTCAGATTCTCCAGGCCGGAGGATTTTTACGCGCCCGTCGGCCTCACCATCACGAAAGATTCAGGGTGGCTCGACCGCGGCAATCATTTCGGCCTGTTCGCCATCGCGCGCCTGAAGCCAGGCGTCGAGCTGTCGCAAGCCGACGCTGAGGTCAAGCGTGTGGCCGACGACCTCGCGCGCGCGTATCCCAATACGAACGCCGGCAATGGAGGCGAGGTCGAGTTGCTGCGCGACCGGTTCGTTGATCAGGTCAAGAGCACGCTCGTCGCGCTCATGGGCGCCGTCGCGTTCCTGCTGTTGCTGGCGTGCGTCAACGTGGCGAATCTTCTCGTCGCGCGCGGGGCGGCGCGTCAGCACGAGCTGGCCATCCGCACAGCCCTCGGGGGCAGCCGCTGGCGTCTTGTCCGGCAGCTCCTCTCCGAGAGCACGCTGCTCTCGCTCGCCGGCGGTGTGCTGGGCATCCTCCTCGCCGCATGGCTGGTGCAGACGCTCGTCGTGCTGGCCCCTGAAGGGACGCCGCGAATTGAAAACGTCCGCATGAACTGGACCTCGCTGACTTTCGCACTGACCGCCGCCATCGCCTGCGGTCTGATCTTCGGCACGTTTCCCGCGCTGCATGCGTCAGGCATTCGCGGGCAGCATCTGCTCGCGCGCGCCAGCCGAACCAGCGCCGCGATCTCCCCGCGGCGCACGCGGCGCGGGCTCATGATCGTTGAAGTGGCGCTCGCGCTCATCCTCCTTGCCGGTTGCGGCCTCATGGCAAGGACGATGCTCCGGTTGAGCAACGTCGACACGGGATTCCGCGCTGACCACCTGCTGACGGGACGAGTCATGCTTGCGGGGGACGCCTGGAACAACGAGGCGCGGCGTCTGGCATTCTATGACGACGTGCTCGCGCGAGCGAAGGCCGTGCCCGGAGTGCGCGATGCTGCCCTGACCTTGTCGCTGCCGATCGACGGATCCAACTGGGGATCGATCTTCACCGTACGGGATAAACCCGTTCCCCCGCGCGCGGAGCTGCCAAGCGCCGCGTTCATCCCCGTGAGTCCTGGCTATTTCTCGACGATGGAGATGCGGCTGCTGAAAGGACGCGCATTCGACGATCGAGACAGCCCGCAGGGCGCGCGCGTCATCATCGTCAACCAAAAGCTCGCCGGGCAGCTCTGGCCGGGAGAAGACGCGATCGGCAAGCAGTTGAAACAGGGGTGGCCGGAAACTCCTGAGGCAGATGCCCCGTGGCGCACAGTGGTGGGGCAGACGCCTGTGCGATCGATTGCCATCGTGGCACGCACCGAGATGGAGCCGACCCGCGCGGCAGCGCCGCTCGAAGCCGCGGTGCTCGCGAGCGACAAGGATCTTCCGCTCACGCGTGTCCTGCCGATGACGCAGTTGATGCGCGACGCGGTGGCGCGTCAGCGCGTGTCGACGGTGATACTGGCGTTGTTCTCCGCTGTCGCGATTCTGCTCGCCGCAGTCGGGTTGTACGGTGTGGTATCCCACAGCGTGACCGAACGGACGCGCGAGATCGGCGTCCGGATGGCGCTCGGCGCCGAGCGCGGCCAAGTGCTGCGGCTGTTTGTCCGGAACGGCCTCGCCACCGCCGCTGCGGGAACGGTGATCGGACTGGCGGGCGCACTCGCGCTTTCGCGCTCGCTCGAGAGTTTGCTGTTCGAGGTGAAGCCGTCGGATCCCCTGACGTTCGTTGCGGTAGCCGTGTTGCTGCTCGCCGTCGCGATGGTCGCGTGCTACCTGCCCGCGCGCCGTGCCGCAGGCATCGACCCGTTACTGGCTCTCAGGACAGAGTAGGGTTCGTTGAACCCAACCCTATTGGAACGTATTACAGGCGTTCGGATCTCCCCTCTGGAAGCCGCGGCGGAACCAGCTGACGCGCTGTTCGGACGATCCATGCGTGAAGGTTTCGGGCGTGACGCGGCCGGACGAGCGCTTCTGGATCTGATCGTCGCCGATGGCGGACGCCGCTCTGAGGGCCTCGTCGATGTCTCCTTCTTCGAGCTCGACGCCGCCGGACGCCGCGCGGCCCGATTGGTTCGCATGATGGCCCCAGACCCCTGCGTAGCAGTCCGCCTGCAGTTCCATCCGCACCGATAGTTCGTTGCGCTGATCCGGCCGTGCTGACTGCAGGTTCCTGACCTGCCCTTCGGTCCCCGTGATCGTCTGCACGTGATGGCCGACTTCGTGCGCCAGTACGTATGCCTGCGCGAAATCACCAGGCGCGCCGAACCGGCGATGTAACTCGTTGAAGAACGCGAGATCCAGGTACACGCGCCGGTCGGCCGGGCAGTAGAACGGCCCGGACGCCGCCTGCGCAAAGCCGCATGTCGACTGGATAGCGTCGCGGAACAGCACGGCGCGCGTCTCCTGATACGAGAAAGTCGACGCCGGTGAACCAACTCAAGAGTAGAAGAACAAGGACTCCACCGATGCCCAGACCGGCGCCGCCGATGCCCACGCCGGATCGACCGCGCATGTCGTCGATACTTCCACGATTACCAGGCGTCCATCTCATGGTCAGCCCCCCAGCGGGTAGGGACATCACGACTGTCCCTTCTGAGTGTCCTCCTTTCCTGAGTGCAAACGTGACGCCAAACGGCAGGGGTCGGTCGTTCAGCGAGAAATGTCGACCGGGATGCGCCGCCAGTGGCCCTGGTGGAAGCGAAGCACCGTGAGTACGCATCGCGTGAAATGGCCCACGAGGATGGCCGTCCAGACGCCGGCGGACGTCAGCATGTCGAGCTGTTGCAGAGTGGCGCAAATCCCGATGGGCAAAGCGACCTGGGAAATGAGGGTGATGTAGAGCGGGCTCCGCGTGTCGCCTGTTCCCTGCAGTCCTCCCGTGTACGTCAGCGCGACAGTGATGAAGAAACCGGAGACGCTCAAGTACCGCAGAAGCTGACGCCCAATCCCGACCACCACCGGATCCTCGAGACCAAAAATGGCAAGCAGATAATCAGGGATGAAAAGGAACAGCGCGCCGATCGTTGCCGCCACGCCCAGCCCGATGCGCGCCGCGATGTGCACTGCGCGCGCGCTTCGATCGGGATGTCCCGCCCCGAGATTCTGCCCCGCCACCGCGGCGGCCGCACCCATCAGTCCGACCGAGGTCCACGTGATCAGTGAAAACAGTTCCGCGTAACCGACCGCGTACGCCGCCTGCGCCTCGGCACTGTGCTCGAGTGCGCCGATGAACCGGAGCAGGAGCACGCCGGCGATATTCATCGCGACGCCCTGGATCCCTGCCGGCAGCCCGAATCGAAACAACGCACGAATGATGCTCCAGTCCGGACGCCAGGACATCGAACGTGGAAAGTGGATCACGAGCCGGCCCGACAGGATCATCCACAGCGCGGCCGCCGAGACCGTGCCGCTCGCGATCACCGTGCCCAGCGCGGCACCGCGGGTGCCGAGCGCGGGGAACGGTCCGGGACCGGTGATGAGCACCACGTTGAGCGCGATGTTCAGCACCGTCAGGCATACGCCGAGACGCAGCGGCGTTCGCGCGTCGCCAGCCGAGCGCAGCGCACCGCCGAGCATGAAGAACAGCAGCATCCCGACGCTGTAGAGAAACATCGTCCGCAGAAAGGGGAGCGCCTCGGCGCGGACCGCCGGCGTGGCGTTGACGAGATCGAGAAGCCGCGGAGAGAGCATGTAGCCGAGCGGCGCCATGATGCCGACCGCCAGCACGACCGCGGTCAGGAATGCCTGATAGACCGTGCGATTGACCCGCTCCACATCGTTCGCGCCTGCGAAGCGCGCGACGAGCACGCCCATCCCGGTGAACAGCGAACTGATGAAGACGATGACGACGAGGAAGATCTGCCAGCTGACGCCGATTGCCGCATTGGCCGTGTAGCCGACATAGTGGCCAACCATCGCGTGATCGATGATCCCTTGCAGTCCGCCGATGGCGTTCTGCAACACCGTCGGCCAGGCGATGCGCCAGACCGCCCGCGCAATCGGTCCTTCGACGATCGAACGGTCCAGAGTGCGTCCGCCGCGGCTCCCGGGCGACACCGGGGGCGCACCGGTGGTCTGTTCGGCGGCGGAACTGGTCGGCTGTTCAGCCGCTGACGGCGCGGTGGATGGAGGCTGCACGGAAACGGCATGATACACCGCCGCCACGCGCGGCTGGTTCAGCGTGTCTTGAGCACTCGTTTCACCGCGGCATGCGCGAGCACGACTGCCGGCTGTCGCTGGAGCGCCTCGAAGTATCTCCTCGCGAACTCGTTGCCGGCTTCCGAGGCGGTGAGCAGCCGATCCACTTCTTCGAGCAGCGCGGCACCGTCAGCCGCCGTCAGTGGAGTCGAGGTTTTGGGATCCAGCGTTTCATCGATGCGCACGATCAGACCGGATAGCGAATGCAGCCACGCGAACCAGGGATCGTGGATGACCAATTGCAGCAGGCTGAGGTTCGTCCCCACGCGGGCGCGATCCATTTCGTACGCAACACGCGAATCTTCCAGCAGCACTTTGTGCAGATCCAGCAGCCGGATCCGCAACTCTCGCAACCGTTCTCGGGCGGCGCCATCGAGCGCCTGCGGGCCCGAGCGCGCGGCCTGTGCGGCATCGGCTGCCGCGGACAGCAGCGCGTCAAGGTCGAGCGGCTCAGTGCGCATCTCGAGTGAACCGTCCGCGGCGCGCGGCCATTCGTCGCGTGGCCGGTCGTAATAGAGCTCCAGGCCGTTGCCGTCCGGGTCGCGAAGATAGAGCGCTTCACTGACGCCGTGATCGCTCGCGCCATCCAGCGCGATGCCGGTGTCGTTCAGCCGTTTCAGCGCATCGCCTAGCGACGCACGGTCCGGATACCGGATGGCGAAGTGGTACAGGCCCGTCGTTCCCGGCGAAGGGGCCGTCCCACCGCGACTTTCCCACGTGTTGAGCCCGATGTGATGGTGGTAGCCACCGGCGCTCAGAAACGCCGCGGAGTTACCCATGCGCTGGACCAGTTCGAATCCCAGCACGCCGTTGTAGAAGCGAAGCGCGCGCTCGAGATCCGCAACCTTGAGATGGACGTGGCCTACGTCGGTCCGGGGATCGATTGGTTTCGACATGCACCCATGATGTCCCACCGGGGGGTCGTCAAATCAAGCGCCGCACTGCGGGCCGACTGGTGGCGGTTTTGCAAGGGTCTGCCAGGGAGGCACACCGTGGCTGAGGTTTTTGTCGAGTTCACCGAGCCGGTTCTCGCCGAAGATGGACGGGACTATCTGGCCCGCGCGTGCGGGGCGGAGGACGAGAAGACAGGTCTCTGGCAAGGCTGGATCGAGTTCATACCTCTTCCGGACGGCGAACCGGTCAGGTCCCGGAGGGAGACCACGCAGCCCAATCGGCAGGATCTGGAATACTGGGCAACCGGCCTGACGCCCGTCTATCTCGAAGGCGCCTTACATCGAACGCTGACACCAGGCGTCGTCGTCGCAGCGCCGCCGGCGCCGGCCCCGGCCTTCGACAGCCCCGCGCCCGAACCCCCCCTACCCGGGGGCAGCTCCAACAGCGTGCTGAATCCGTTTTCCGTCTACCGCAAGGGGGAGAAACTGCTGCGGCGTCAGCTGGCCGCGTTCTCCACCTGGCATCTGGTAAACATCATCCGCGCACACGACCTGAGCGAACAGGATGCACAGTCGCTGGACGCGCTGTCGGACGCCGAACTCGTCGAACTGATCGTCGCGGCCGTCCGCGCCCAGGCTGAGTCGCCGGCCAGCAGGTAAGCGTGTCCGCTCTTAATGCGCGGGCGGCCCCTTTTACACGCTTGTTTTCTGTTCAGGCCGCGTCCGCTGATCCGCTTTGAGCTCACGAATCAGCGTCCACCCATCGGTCTTCGGGAGACGCAGATCCATGACGATGGCGTCAGGGATCTGCGTGGCGAGTAGCGCACGCAGCTCCTCGGCGCTGCCGGCAGCCAACACCGTCAGTCCGGCAAATCCCAAGTACTCGACGTAGCCCTCGCGCGTGTCGGGATGGTCCTCCACGACGATGCACAGCGGCATGACTCATCCAGTGCAAGAACCACACCTCCACTGTAACAATATCGACATTTGCGGGTGCCGTTCTGACACTGTATTCCGGCGTGTCTGGCGGGAAAGTTGTACCCGCACGGGTGAAGCTTCACGACGCCCTACGGGCGCTTCTTCGTGATCTCGACGATCCCGACTTTCTCCATTGCGCGGATGAACGCTACGACTGCTTCCTGCGGCACGTCCGGTGTGTCGGGCGTCACGACGTACGCGAACTTGAACTCATTGCTGCTGGTCGTGACGTTGCCGTACTCGGCCCGCACCCCCTGGTAGATGTCGAGGATCGTCCTCCGTCCATCGATGAAGTTCAGGACCTCCGAACCCGCAAGAGCACTCAGCCTCGGCACATCCGCCAGCTTCGGAAGTTGTTCCGCGCGTACGCGAAACTCGTCCGAGTACGATTTGAAGAGCATGCGCGGGATCAACGTCGCAAGCTCCATGTCGGCCGTCGGCCGGCCGGCGGGCGACGGCTGCAGGCCGAGCGCCCGGCAACGTTCCCGGTAAGCGCTTTCGAACTTGCGCAGTTGCAGGTCCCTCGACACTTCAAGCCCTGACACGAGTTGTTGGACGACTGCCGTAACCGCCGGATCGCGAGCGATCGTCAGGACGGACTCGACACCGCCTCGCGCGCGGTTGAATGCGCCTGTCACCTTGTGCGCGGCACCGTAACGTTCGTGAACCCGTGACGCGTCCGCCGGTTGGCGGTCGCGATTGACCGCCAGAATATGCACGTGGTCCAGCGCGCGCTCTCCGGAAATCTCGTCCAGAAGAGCGGCACGCAACGCCGCCGGCACGATGCAGCGA
>JAIVJE010000476.1 GCA_020200195.1 Acidobacteriota bacterium
GATCGAGTCCTCACTGCCCTGATCGAGGTAGTTAAACGCCGGCGCCTGGAGAGGGACACGCAAGCACGGCTGTCCCTCCTGAGTGTCGCTGCTGAGTGGCCCTCTTGACTGTCCCTCTTGACTGTCCCCGTTGCCCACCGGGTGCATCGTTTACGGACTCGCACGCACCGCAAAGACATGCGGCTGTCCGGGGTCGAGCCGGACGTACAAGCCGGTGATCTCCAGCGCATCTCGCGTCCACCGGTAGCTGCGGTCGGTCATCCGGTCGGCGAAGTCATATGCGACGCCGGACGGCAAATCACTGAGCGCAACGTGACCGTGCGCGGGACCGGTTCCCAGATTCACGACGATGACCGACAGGGTGGAACCTTCGCGCCATTGCCAGGCGATCAGGTCGTGGTGGGTGCCGTCGCCGGCATGATGCACGTCCAGCAGGCTCCAGTCGCCGCGGTGGAACACGTCTTCGTTGGCGGCGGCGAGCAGCCGGTGGTATAGCCCGCAGATTTCCGGGATCTCCGGCTCCTCCTGCCACCTCCCGAGGTGG
The DNA here is from genome assembly GCA_020200195.1 of Acidobacteriota bacterium. GTDB lineage: Bacteria > Acidobacteriota > Vicinamibacteria > Vicinamibacterales > 2-12-FULL-66-21 > JAIVJE01. Next base: position 545 of record JAIVJE010000476.1, read on the forward strand.
ACTGGAGCCCGGAGCTTGTACCCCTGCAGCTGGCCATCGAAATAGAACCGCATACCGGGAAGCGTCGCCAGCATCGCCGCCGCCGCGGGGAGGCGCCAGCCCAGCTGCGCGGCGCTTCGAGGCTCGTCGTGGTTCTCGAGGAATCGCGCCAGGCGATCTCGAAACGGCGCGTCGGCCATCAGGTGCCCACGGACGTCCGCCGCATGTCCGCCGTGCAGCCGATCGACCAGCCGCTTGTCGTAGGTGAAATCGAAACCCTGTTGTTGCAGCGTCCATTCGAGATCCCAGTACACCTCCGCCAGATACAACAGCGACGGAACGGTCGCCGTCGCGCGCGGCCAGAACTCCTCATCTGGTGCGCGCCATCTGTCGCGTAACACGCGCCGCCAGGTGCCGGCGAACACGTCGTTCAAGACCAGCATGGCCATGTCGCAGCGGACACCGTCGACGTGTGCCGCGATCTCGCCAAGCACGCCGGTCATCGCAGCGCGCGTGTCAGAATTGAAGTAGTTGAGCTGTGCGACGTCGCGCCACGGCGCGAAGTATGGATCGCGGCCACACGCCACGATCGCGCTGCCGACGCGCCGGAAATCCTCCGGCGCCGCGTTCCAGTCGGTGTCCTCTCCAAGGACATATCGATCGGGATACTCAAGCACCCATCGATGGTCAAATCCGGTGTGGTTGGGCACGAAGTCAACGATGAGCGTGAGGCCGCGGGCGTGGAGCGCCGCGCGGGTCGCGTCGAGCCCGCCCCAACCGCCCATGCGGTCGTCCGGCTCATATGCGGCGATGCAGTACGGCGAACCTGGAACGTCCTCGTCGGTCCATCCCGGCAGCACGCGGTCGTATTCGGTGCGCAACTGCGGGTCGCGGCGGGCCAGCTCACGCCCGAGCGCGCTGCGACGCCAGACGCCCATCAAGTACACCTGGTCGAACCCCTGCGCTGCCACCCAATCCCATTCGGCGTCCGGGACGCTGGCCAGCGTCACCTCCCGACCCGTCTGACGCGACAGCCGTTCGAGCCATGGCCACGCGCTAATCTCGAACAGGTGCGGATGGGGTCGCCTGGTCCTGGCCGTCATCGTGTCACTTTCTTCGATTACTTATGCGTTACCGTTCACTGCTGACCAGGCGCAGTATCCATGCCGGAGGCTCGGGCTCCTCACGCATCATCGACGGCAGTCCACGGGTGGCCCTCCAGCGATGGATCCACGAGGGTCCTGATCGTCCGATGTAGCCGTCGCGTTGCCGGTATACCGAATCCTCCATGGCGCTCGCCAGCGTGACGAATCGATATCCGCGCTGGGCGACTCGCGTGAGGAGCTGCGGCAGCGTGGCGGCGTTCAACTCGTTGACATGGATCAGGAGGATCTGCGTGAACTCGCGTCCCGCTGTCTGGCGCGCGAGTGGCTCGTAGAAATCGAGCATCGACATCGTGTGCGCGATGTAATCCTGCTCGATCTTCTCGATCAGATCCGCGTCACCCTGCCGGCGCGCGGCGCGGGTTGCGCTGCTGAACAGGTAGTCCGTGTTCTCGACGGTGAACGGCGCGATCGTGTACCCACGCGTGCGAAGAAACCGCTCGAAGGCGGTTTTGATCGGCGCGCTGGGGCCTGTGTGCGTGAACGGATGCCGGAAGAACCGCTCGGTACGACCGCGTGCGGTCATCAGTCTGAACGTCACAGCTTCACCGCGGATCACGTCCCGCTGATAGTCTGCGAGCGGCACCGTGTTCAGGTCCGGGTGCGAATACGTGTGATTGCCGAGAGGCACGCCGGCATCGAGCCAGGTCTCGAGGAGTGCGGTCCGCTCGTGCGTCTCGCCGCGGACGGCCAGCTTGCCTTCGTTGACGAAACCGAATGCCGGTGCCTGCGCAGCCCGCAGCGCCTCCACCATAGCGTCTGTCATCGACCGGAGTGCCGCCACCGGCGCGTCCGCAGGCACTCCGGGGAGATCGTCGATCGTGATGGCCATGCGGCGTGGGGCGGGGGACTGGGTCGTTGCGGGACCAAGCGCAAGCACCACCGCGAACGCCAGGGCAACGGCGCGCATCGGAGGGACTTTAGCATCGTTGGGTTCGAGGGGTTTGTTAGGTACGCTAGGAGGTAGTTGAGCAGCCGCGCAGTCGCAATCGAGGACTCTTCCCGGTGGCGTCCGGCTTTAGCCGGACTGAAGAGTGACAACCGCACGGCACGCTGAGGTCCGGCTGAAGCCGGACACTACACCTGACCCGAATCTGCTCTGCCCTCGAAGCATGCCGGCAACCGTGCGCGACCACAGCTTCAGCACGGAGACGCGGCCCGCGCGGCGAGCGTCTTCACGCTCGGCGTCGAACACCGCTTCCATCTCTTCGCCGAAGTCCCCGCGAAAGTCCTTCGGGAGCAACTTGAGCAGCGAGCGGTATAACCCCACGACGTCCTTTCTCAGCTCTCTCAGCTCTCAGCCTTCAGCTCTCAGCTGTCACTGTCAGCTTTTAGATCCGGCCAGGGAGAAGGCTTGCGGCGCGTGCCGCCGCGACGAGTTTCTGGAGGCGGGCGGCCTCCGCCCGGGCGACATCACGGCCAAATGGCGTCAACCGGTAATACCGCCGTCGCCCGTCATCGTCCGCGGCGGGAGGACGCTGTCGGGTCTCGACGATCAACCCTTCGCCCAGGAGGCGCTTGATCAGCCCGTACAGGGTGCCTGTGCTCAGCTGCACCTGGCCGCCCGTACGGGTCTCGACTTCCTTGAGAACCACGTAGCCGTGCTTGTCTCCATCGGCGAGCGTCACGAGGACGTGAAACATCGCCTCTGTCAGCGGCAGATAGTCCTCAGGGTTCCGTCCGGTCACGTCCTCTTCCTATGGCGTCCCACGATACGTCGTCTTGCGACATAGTGTCGAGAGCGGGCTGGTATCATCGGCAGGTGCGTTCTGCAGGCGCCGTGCTCATTTTCGTACTGGCCGCTGCCGCGGCGATCCCTGCGCAACGTCGGAGCGCCGCATCGC
>JAIVJE010000177.1 GCA_020200195.1 Acidobacteriota bacterium
GGCCGCGGGGGCGCGCGTCGGCCCGCGGCCGGGATTTAGAGTTGGGCCGGGACTACGCGACGTACCACGCCAGCGCGTCGTCGGGTCGGTAGCGAGGCCCTAGCGCCCTCCGGGGGCGCCATCTGCGTTTCCCTTCCCCTCGGAGGCGCTTGACAACCATGTCGCCGCACAAAATCACTGCCGAACGGCGGGATCGGCGTCGTCACCAGGCGAGCGTCCAACGAGGCGGCGGATTCGCTCCAACAGCTCATCTGCGTTGTACGGCTTCGTCATGTAGTCGTCCGCGCCGATCCCTTGGGCGACTGGATCCGACCACTGCGCGCCTATGCCGGACAGGACAAGGATCGCAAGTTCGTCTCCGAACCGGTCGCGAAGCCGTCGTATGACCTCGTACCCCGACATCCCATCCGGCAGATTGATGTCAACGATCGCTACGCGTGGGTCGCCGCCGGTCAACAAGTCGAACGCCTCGTGGCCTGTCTCCGCCGTCAGCGTGGCGTATCCCGCGTCCTCCAGCAGGTCTATAAGCGCACGCCGGATGTAGGGTTCGTCCTCGATCAGGAGTACGAGTCGTTCGTCCATTGCGACGTGTTTACTCCGCGTCTCGAATCAAGGCGCCGCGTTCCCGACCGTGACGCGGCGTGAGGCGACAGCTTGCGCGCGGTGACTACGAAAAACCGGTCACGCCGCGGCGGAGAAGCGGCGACGCTCATCGCGCAGTCGCGGCAGAAGGTCAAAGACGTCCTGCAGCAGTGCCATGAAGAGCTGTGGGTCGCGCTCATACGCGATGGCGACCTTTCATCGTCCAGCCTGAGGATGGCCACCGTGAACTGCTGCAGGAGCGGCGTCTGTGACAGGGTGGCCGCGAGCGTCAGGACGCGAGCTGCAGCGGCTGAGATGCTGGTGGAGAGGACGGTGGCCGTCCCGTCGTCCGGGTCGTGGTCATACACGGTGAAAGCGTTGAGCACGGACGCTCCGATCCCGTTCGGCAGCCTCGTAAGCCGCTGTCGCGGTCACCGCTTGCCTCACAGCCGTGTCGATTTCAACGTCCGGCACAACCCGACGATAGCAATCGTGACAGATCCGAACCACCCGCCAGCGGCGCCTGGCGGTGCCACGCGGCACCGGTCCCGCCCGACATTCGGGGCGCGTGCACCGCTCAGCGGTGTGTTCGCCTGTCGGAGTGCGGCGGCGTGGCCGCTGCATTCACCGCCGTGGCTTTCGCGGCGCGCAAGCTGCTTGACCGCGTCGCAGCGTGCGGCGTAGCGTCCGGTTGCTATGCGACTTATATCGAATTCGCTGGTACTCGCGCTGATTCTTGCTCTAGCGGCCTGCAGCACAGCGCCATCCGCTCAGCGCGGCTCGCCCCGTCATTCGACACCGCAACCAAGTCCCGGTCACGCGAACGTGTACGCGGGGACGCTTGACGGCTTGGATGCGTACATCGGGCTAGTGAGCGACGGAGAACGCCTGATCGGCTATGTGTGCGACGGTGACGTCGTATCGGTCTGGTTTGAAGGTACGGTGGATGGGGACAGCATTCGGCTGTCGAGCGGACGCGGAGACCTGCTCGGCGAAGGAACGATCTCAGACGATGCGTCCGGTGAGATCGAGATCCAGGGGGAGAACCGCGCATTCAACGCGCCGCGGGTCAGCGGAGACGCCGGACTCTACCGTGCGGTGGTCGGCGACGCGAGCAACGAGCGGATCGTCGAAGGCGGCTGGATCGTATTGCCCAACGGTTCGCAGCGTGGAGCCATCACCATGGAAGGCGGCGGTGATGTCACGGAGATTTTGACGGCACCACCCATTTACCCGCCAGTGCAGGGCGGGGTCGACCTCGGGCGCTTTGGGAGAGTGCGCGTTGGCAAGGTGACCGACGTCGACGCCTCGATTTTGGGCGGCTGAAGGCTCCGGTAATTCAGCGCCGCGCGCGCGGTCACTCGACGATCAGCGTCCCGCGCATCCGCCTCCGGGTGCGGTGCACGGTGCACCGCCGTACGGCCCGTCACCCGTAAGCCACGAGCCGTTTCGGGCAGCGAGGCCTCGAACCCATCCGGGGCGCCAATACGGCGAGTGGCACGCCTGATGCATTTTCACTCGGTGAGCGCCTGGAAGGCGCGGATGGAACTCATACATCGGGTGAGAGATGGGAATTCTTTCGTGGATCATCCTGGGGGCGATAGCAGGGTGGCTCGCCGGCCTCTTGGTCAAGGGTGACGAGGGACTCGGCATCATCGGTCACATCATCCTCGGGATCATTGGCGCGTTCGTCGGCGGCTTTCTGGCGAGGGTGGTCCTCGGCATCGATCCGATCGACGGCGCGCTCGACGTCAGCTCGATCGTGGCGGCCGTCATCGGCGCGGTCCTCGTCGTGCTCGTGGTGAGCATGATCATGGGTCGCCGACGGGTGGGCAGCGGGCCGATCTAGTCCGCACGACGCCGAGCGAACTCCGGAGGTCCCGGCCGCGAGGCCGGGACCTCGTCATGTCTGCGGAGTCACTCGACGATGAGCGTGCCGCGCATCCCGTCGGGGTGGACGGTGCACACGAACTCGTACGTCCCGGCCGGCAGGCCCGGGATCTCGTATATCTCGGTCGCGGGACCCTGGAGGTTCGGGGTCATGAAGATCCGGTCCGCCACGGTGCGCCCGCTGACGATCGCGAAGTTGTGGATCTCCGGTGGGGCGTCGCGATTCTCGAACTCGAGGGTCCAGGTCATTTCGGCGGGCGCGGTGAGGGTGTCGACGTCCCAGCGGACGTGATCGGCCGCGAGGTGAATGACGACGTCACTCGCCGGGGCGTCCGGGATCGGCGTGACGTCTGGGGCGCCGGTCAGAGTGGCCGATGCCGCGATCGAGGCGCTCGTCGTGGCTACGGGGCTCGGTGACGTCTGCGCGGTGCAGGCGCTGAGACTGATGAGGACGACGGCGGCCGCCGCCACGGCGTTGCGCGGGCGCACCGCGGACCTCATGTCAGGGCAGCCTACACATCGGGCAAGTTACCCCGCAAGATCCGCCGCCGCTGAGAGCATCACTCGGCGCCCAGCGGGCTCGACCCGCCGTCGACGGACGCCCGCGAGCGCGGGCCGACGAGGAACCACGTCGCCATCGGTCCCTTGCCGCGGACGTCGACGAAGCCGCGCCGCTCGAACAGGTAGCGATCGCGGAGCCGCTCGTACACCGGCTGTGTGACCTGGATGCGGCCGGGGGCGCCGTGGGATTCCATGCGGCTCGCGACGTTGACCGTGTCGCCCCAGACGTCGTAGATGAACTTCTTGGCGCCGATCACGCCCGCCACGGCCGGCCCCGAATGCATCCCGACGCGGAACGTGATGCCCTCCGCGCCGGGCACCGCGAGGCCGGCGACGCGGCTCGAGAGGTCGATCGCCATGTCGGCGATGCGCTCGGCGTGGTCATCGGAGCGCTCGGGCATGCCACCGACCACCATGTAGGCGTCGCCGATGGTCTTGATCTTCTCCAGGCCGTACAGATCCGCGAGCATGTCGAA
>JAIVJE010000003.1 GCA_020200195.1 Acidobacteriota bacterium
GGTGTACCGGCTCGCGCTTCGTCTGTTCGACTCGCGCGTTGCGCTCGCCTCGGCGGTGTTCCTTGCAGTCGCGCCGCTGCACGTACGCGACTCGCATTACATCAAACACGACGTGCCTGCGACGTTGGTCGTGGTCCTCGCCTACCTGGCCATGGCACGAGTGTGGCCCACGACGGGCGTGCGCGCTCCTTCGCCGCGCGATGTACTGCTTGCCGGCGCAGCCTGCGGGCTCGCCTTCGCGACACACTACTATTGCGTGTTTCTGGCGGCGCCCCTGTTGTGGGTAATCCTTCGAGCGTACGGCCCGCTTGGTTGGCGTGCCGTCGCGCTGCAGGCAACGCGGGCGGCGGCGGTGAGTGCGGTCGTCTTTTTTGCACTATCGCCGTTCCTTCTCGTCGAACCGGCGACCGCGTGGCGCGATATCACCGCAAACCGGCAAATCGTCGTGGATCGTGCGGTGAGCGGCGGCGCCTTCGCACCAGCGCTGCGATACGCGAACATTCTCGTGACAGATGCGACAGGCGCACCTGTCGCGATTGCGGGAATCGCCGGCGCAATCTGGATGCTCGTCGCGAGCCCGGGACGCGCGGTGCTGCTCCTGGCGTTCGCGGTGCCGTTCTTCGCCTTCATCAGCAACACGGTCCCAGCGAGCCGTTATCTCAACCCGATTCTTCCGATGATCACGATCTTCGCGGCATGGACGCTGTTGAGCATCGCGGCGCGGTTCCGTGCCCATCCGTGGATGTTGTGGGGCGTGGTCGGGGTGTGCGCCGCGCCTGCTTTGCTCCAAAGCGTCCGCGCCGATCTGTTTTTCAGGGTGGACGACACACGAACAGTTGCGCGCAGATTCATCGAGCAACGAATTCCGCCGCACTCGACGATCCTGATCCAGCCGTACTCGGTTCCACTGACTCCCTCAAGGGAAGGATTACTGGAGGCCCTGCGTGCCAACCTCGGCAGTTCGGACGTTGCATCTGTAAAGTTCCAGCTGCAGCTCGCACAGACACCGTATCCCGAACCGTCCTACAGATTGATTTTTCTGGGGACGGGAGGGCTGGACGCCGAGAAGATCTATGTGGATTACGCCGAGCTTGGGGGGCCTGCAGGGCTCGCGCCCCTGCGCAGGCTGGGCGTGGCGTACGTGGTGCTCAAGCGATACACTAGATCGGATCCGGTGATGAATCCGCTCCTGACTGCGCTCGACCGTGAGGCCCGGCGCGTCGCGACGTTTTCGCCATACCGCCCGGGCACGTCGGAGACGGACATGCTGCGGATCGAGCCTTTCCTGCACAACACGGACACGCGTATCGTTGGCGCGCTCGAGCGCCCCGGTCCGCCGCTGGAGATCTGGCAGCTCGATGGTTCTGGCTTCTAGAATTCGCGACACCCTCGCGACGCGCGCGCGCGCGCTGCCTCTGGCCCGTCATGCATGGGCGCGATACCGCCGGCATCGGTATCAGCAGCGGATCCAGCGATTCCTCGACGAAAGGACAGGACGCGCGGACAAGCTGCCTATGGGGGCCGTGTACGAGGCGACGATGCGGTGCAACCTCCATTGCGAGTTCTGCTACGTCGGCGATCTGCTGAACCTGGAGGGCGAATGGCGGCAGGAGCTGACGCTCGACGGTCTGCGAGCGGCATTCCCGGAGCAGGCGGGCCTGCAGGTCAGCCTGACGGGCGGCGAAATCTTCATGCGGAAGGACATCCTGTCTGTCCTGGACCTCTTCCGCGAGAAGGGTTACGCCTGCGGATACCTGACCACCAACGGCACGATCATTACCGAGGAACGGGCTGAGGCGCTGGCCGACCTGGCGGCGGCAGGCTTCCTGAAACACATCAGCGTCTCGATCGATGGACCTGGGGAGCTGCACGACAAGGCGCGGGGTCTCAAAGGCACGTTCGAGCGGACGTGTACCGGGCTGAAGCGGCTGCAGGAAGCAGCGAAGCGAAAGCACGCGCCGCTCCGCGTGAGCATCAACACCACGGTCGCCCATGAAAGCCTGGAGTCACTGGATCAGATGGTGGACGTGGCCGAAGAGTTGGGTGTGGACGCCATCGGCCTCAACCACCTGATGTTCAGCACGCCCGAAGAAGTGGCGGAAACCGTCCGATTGATCGGCGCTGACGATCCATCCGTTATCGCGACCTATGTGACGGCCGACCCTGGGCTGGACATCGCGCGCGTCCGCGAGAAAGTCGCAGCGCTCGAAGAGAAGTGCCGGCGGAAGAACGTTCTGTTCGATTTTCGCCCAAAGGTACACCCTCAGCTCATCGAGAATTACTACACACCGGGTGCGAAGCTCGAAGGCCGCTGTTTTTATCCATTTCTGCACGCCCGGGTGTCGTTCTCCGGCAAGGTGTACTTCTGCCCCTTCATCCGTGTCGAAGTGGGGGACCTCGCAACATCTTCGCTGGAAGACATCTGGAACAGTGACAAGTACGTGTCGATGCGTCGCAGCCTGGTCGAGAACGGCATCTTCCCGGTGTGCCGCCGCTGCTGCAAAGTAGAACTATCGCCCGAACCTGTTGCGGAACCGTTCGGGGTCGGAGTCCTGACGCCCCCTCGGCGCGCGATCCCGCTCACTGTCGTGCGCTGATCAGAATCATGCTTGGCCGATACACACTGCTCATCAACCCGCCGCTCATCAACGGCGTCGCCTTCACCCGACAGGGCCGCTGCCAGGAGCGTGAGGAGGTTCTCGGCACGACCAAGCCGCCGTACACGCCGGCCCTGCTCGGCTCGTTACTGAGGAATGCCGGCTGCGATGTCAGGCTCATCGACGCGACTGCCGAGCGCCTGACGATCGATGACGTGATCGCGAGGCTCGACGCTGACGGCTTCCGGCCCACTCTCATCGTGTTTCCCAGCACGACGCCGACACTGCAGGCGGATGCCGAGGCCATGGCGTTGCTCAAGCAGCGATACCAGGCGCCGATTTTCTGCTTTGGACCGCACGCGTCGACGTCAGCGGCTGAATCGATGGCCCGGGCAGAGCCGGTGGATGGGATGTTCGTCGGCGAGCCGGAAGACGGCGTGTTGCAGCTCGCCGCGCTCGAATCGATCGAGCGGCTCGGAGACGTGGCCAGCCTCACGTGGAGGCGCGATGGCGCCGTCGTGCCGCATCGCGCGCACGGCACCTTCAGCGGATTCGCCGACATGCCATATCCGGCGTGGGACCTGGTGGCGCTCGAACGATATGCGCTGCCGCTGGTCAACAAGCCGTACGTGATCGTGGAAACCAGCAGGGGCTGTCCGTATACGTGCGATTTCTGCGTCGCTCCGATCCATCAAGGCCACAAGTTCCGCGAGCGCAGCGCAAAGATGCTGGTCGATGAGATCGAGCGCGGCTACCGCGAGCGCGGCATCGAGTTCTTCTACCTCTGGGGTGACACCGTCACGCTGAATGTCAAGGCGTTTACCGCGTTCTGCGACGAGCTGATCGCACGGAACCTGCCCATCCACTGGTTCGGCAACGCACGCGCGGACAATCTGACCGACCCCGCGTTCGTCCACCGTTTGAAGCGCGCGGGCTGCTGGATGCTGGCACTCGGCATCGAGTCCGAGTCCGACGAAGTCCGCAAGGACATGACGAAACGGCTCGAACGGCAGAAGATCCAGGCCGCTTTCCAGAACATGCGCCAGGCGGGAATCAAATCGTTCGCGTTCTTCATCTTTGGCTATCCGGGTGAGACGCCGGATACCATGGATCACACGATCGAATACGCGGTGAAGCTCGATCCAGACTTCGCGAATTTCTATCCTGCGGTTCCGTATCCGGGGACTGCGCTCTACGAGCGCTGCCTCCGCGACGGTCTGCTCGGGCCCGCCGCCGACGACTGGGCAAAGATGGAGTACTCGTATTACCTGCTGCGCAGCAACGGTCTGGACGAGCAGATCGTCATGGAGGCGATTAATCGCGCGAAGCGACGGTTCTTTCTGCGTCCCGGGTACGTCGTCCGTCATGCCGGCGACGTGGCGCGGCTTGCGTTGACCAAGCAGGCGATCGTCTGGCAGGTGTTGTCGCGGACGTTGTTCGGGTCTCGCGTGGTGGATACACGCCCCGCGGGCGCGCCCGTCAAAGCGGCCTCGTACCGCTAGCTGCTCGCACGCCGCTCAATGCGCGATCTCGTCCGCCGTCAGTCGCCGGTATCCCTGGCGCAGCGGGGGCTGTGCGCGGACGAAGCGACGCAGGTCACGCAACTGCTCGAGGTAACCCATCGCTTCCCTCATGTTCATTTTGCTGTCGCCGGCGGTCCGTCCCTCGAACACGTATGGCACTTCGACGACGGATGCGGGCCGGCACCGTACCAGCAACTCCAGACAGATCTTGAAGCCCCCGGCCGAAATGCGGACGGTGCGGGCAAGATCACGCCGAATCAGGAAGAACCCGGACGTCGCATCGCGCACCGGCGTCAGCCCACGCGCCATGAAGCACGCCAGCCGCGACATCGCCAACCGGCCGGTTGGCCAGTTGTGGGTCCCGCCGCCCGGTATGTATCGGCTGCCGATGACGATGTCGGCGGCGGATCGCTGCATGACCGCAAGCATGCGCGGGAGCAGCGGCGGAGGATGGCTCATGTCCGCGTCGATCACGCCGACGATGGGCGCATTCGCGGCGTTGAACCCGTCGATGACGGCGGTGCCGAGTCCCGCCTTGCCCGCGCGGTGTAGCACGGTAATCCGGTGGCGCCGCGCGAGGTCATCGGCGATTGCACCGGTGCCGTCAGGCGAATTGTCGTCCACGATGATTAGCTCGCCGTCGATGTGCGCCGACTCGTATGCGTCGAAGACGCTCGACACGAGATCGGGCAGCCGGTCACGCTCGTTGTAGGTCGGAACGACGATGGACAGAGGAGGAGAGGCGGACGTCGTCTCGGAAGCGGCCGGCAAGGATTGGACTCGCAAGAACTATAATCCAGGCGCTTCGGCTCCGTACATCTGCCGACCATGACCCGGATCTGTCTGGCGCTCGCGGGCGCCCTTTTGATCGCGCGCCTGCCTTCGCTGGTGCAGCCGATGGGCGCGGATCAAAGCTTGTACGCGTACGTCGGCGACCGCATTCTGCATGGCGAGCTGCCGTACCGCGACGCATGGGATCAGAAGCCGCCCGCCATCCACTACACGTATGCGGCGATGCGCGCCGTCTGGCCGCACGACGCTGTCGTAGCCCTCGCCGATCTGCTGGCTGCCATTGCGTGCGCCTGGCTGCTGCTGAAGTTGGGGTCCGCATTGAATGCCAGAGTGGCGGGTGCCGCCGCGGCGCTTCTGTTTCTGTTTCTGTCGAACCCGGCCTTCACGCGACTGGCCGGCGTGCGCTTGCGAGGTCAGTGCGAAACGTTCATCGCCGTCGCAGTCACGGGGGCATTCGTGCTGCTGGCCGGTCAGCAGAACCGACGTGGAGCGCGGGTGGTGGGTGCCGGCATCCTCTTCGGGATTGCCTTCTGCTTCAAATACAACGCGGCGGTCTACGCCGCTGCGGGTGTCGTGGCGCTGTGGTTGTGGAAGCGGCTCACGCTTGGCGATCTCTTCCGGCTGAGCGCGGGATTCTGCATTCCGGTCGTTCTGCTGCTGTCGGTGTTCGCCGCCGTCAGGTCGCTGGACACGCTCTACGACGCCACCATTATGTACAATCTGCGGTACTCGGGTGAAACGTATGCGGGCGCGGCCGACTTCGTCCGCTATCTCGTGCAGTTCCCCGTGCAGTATGCGCGCGTCGACGCCCTCTGGACGCTTGGGGGCGCCGGATGCCTCCTTCTGCTGGCGTTCGCCGTTCGCGATCGTACCGCGCTCGTGCCGGTCGTGTGGGTGGCGGCGGCGTGCTTGTCGATCGCCATCAACGGCAGCCGCGGTTTGCCGCAATATTTCGTTCAGGCCGCGCCCGCGCTGGCGCTGGCCGCCGGCTGGGCGGGCGCGCTGCTGTGGCCGGGTGGCGGACGGACCGGCGGCGGCCCCGTACGGCGTCGGGTTGCGGTGGCCATGATCGTGGCGGCGGCGATCGCCGTGTGGCGCGTCAACGACTTTTCCAAACTCCTGTCCAATACGGTCCACGACACGCGGTATGCGGTCGGTCGAATCAGCCTGTCGGAGCACATGGCCCGGTACAGCGATGAACGCAAGTACTCGTCACTGGCGGCCTACGAGCTGGGCTCGCTCATGCGTTCGGCGACGCAGCCCGATGATCGCGTGTACGTGTTCGGCTTCACATCGGCTGCCTATATCTACGCAGGCCGGGCGAGCGCGTCACGGTTCTTCTGGAGCCGGCCGGTGATTGCCGGGTTCAACGCGGAGAAACCGGGATATGGAGTCGGTGGACTCCTGGAGGATCTCGAACGTACCTCGCCGGCAATCGTTGCATTGCAGCGGCGTGACTGGGCACCGGATGTCCAGGACTCGGCGCAATTTTTCATGTCCACGCCACCGCTCGCGGACTGGTTGCGATCGCACTACGAACTCACGAACGGGCCTGATGGGTTCGACACGTGGAAGCGCCGGTGATGCGCGTGAACGACGGCAGTCGTAACTTCGCCACCCGACTGGCCCTCGTGGCCGTTGTCGCGCTGCTGCTGCGATCGGTGTTTCCGGCAGCCGATCCCCCGTGGAACCCGTCGGTCGGGATCGTGTGGCATGACGAAGGGGCGTGGGTACACAACGCGCGGAACAAAACGCTGTTTGGGGCCTGGTCGCAGGATGAGTGGAACCCCATGTACGTCGCGCCGGTCTTCACGGCGCTCGAGTACCTGTCGTTCGCAACCCTCGGCGTCGGCGTCCGGCAGGCCAGGCTGGTATCGGAGATCGCGGGATTCGTATCGATCCTGCTGCTCGCGTCTGGTGTTCGGCGTCTTGCCGGACGCGATGCCGCGCTCATCGCCGGCGCGCTGGCGGCCACCAACTATGCGTATGTGATGTACAGCCGTGCCGCACTGATGGAAGCCACCATGGTGGCGTTCATGGTCGCGTCCTGGTGGTGTTACGTGAAGGCGCAGGACCGTGCCGTCTGGGGCTGGGTCGCGGGCGCCTGCGCGCTGCTCGCCTTTTTCACCAAGGCCTCGTCGGCGTTCTTCGTGGGGGCACTCGCGCTCGAAGCGGCGGTCACGCTGCTGCGGCCGACCCCCGCCGACTCACCGTCGAGCCGCAAGGCGGCGCTCGCGACACTCGGCGGACTCGTCGCGGGAAGCGCAGTCGCGGTGGCCACGTTCGTGGCGCCGAACTGGGCCGATTACCGCTTCTATAACTGGCAGATGTCCGTCACGCGCAAACCCAGTTACGCCCTCCGCTCCCTGATCGATCGGCTGACGTGGTTTCCCATCCTGCACGACATCTTCACGCGCATGTGGCTCGTGCTCGTGGCCGCAATGGCCGCCGTTCTTGGTGCGTTCGGCCGCTGGCCCAGCACGGCGCCCGGCGAGCGGTTGTTGATCCTGTGGGTCGTCCTCGGGGCCATGGAGCTGATTCTGCACGACGTGGGCAACGAGCGGCGCTTCGTCATCTTCATACCGGCGCTGGTCGCACTCGCGTCAGTGGTGCTGGCACGCGACAGGAGGCTGATGCCACCGGCACTTACCAGTGTGTCTCGTCGCCGGGCCCTGATCGCCGCACCGGTCGTGGCGTTCGGCTTCTATCTGGTGATGGGGGCGCTCGTCCGCGTCGCGTTCCTCTATGAGGTCAGGCCCGGCGTCCGAATCGCAGCGGTGCTCGCGCTCGCTTGCACGGCTGTGGTCCACTCGACGTGGCCATTGATTCCGCGCTGGCTCAGTGCCAGGCAATGGAGTCCCGCCGCGGGTCTGCTGGTCGCCGCGCTGGTCGTCGCCGGCGATCTCGCACAGTTTGCGCAGTGGGCGGCCGGCCGCACCTACAAAAACATCGAGGCGTCACGCGAGCTGGGCCGTCGGCTGCCGCCAGGCACTACGGTCCACGGCAAACTGGCGAACGGACTATCCCTCGAAAATGCGATCAGACCGATCTTCGTTGGACCCGGGTTCGGCAACTACGAGGACCGGAAGCACCGCGACGATGTGCGATATATTCTGACGTACGTGGCGCCGCGGACCGGGTATGAGGGATCGGTCATTCAGGACGTCCTCGACGCGTATCCCGGCCGCACGATCATCATGACATTCGACGTGGCGGAAACGACCGGCGGCCACGACCGGGCGGCGCTCATCGACAAGTTCGGCGGGCGGGAGCGCGAGGAGGCGGGCAGGCCGCGAAGTGCGCAGGATTGACGAGCGCGCCATCAAGGCGCACGCGGACCTCCGCTTCCGGTCCGAATATGATTACGCGCTCTTCGAGTATTACCGCAGCGCGAAAGTGATCGCATTCCTCGAGCGCGCGGGTGTCACGATCCAGGGGCGCGTGCTGGACGCAGGCTGCGGAGGCGGCGGGATGCCGCTGTCGCTCGCAGACGAAGCGGACCTCGTGGTCGGCATCGATCCGGTGCAGCGATTTGGCGACGCCGGCGTGCGGATCGGTCGCGAGAAGGGGCTGCGGCATCTGCACTTCGCGCTCGCCGACGGCATGGCGCTTCCATTCCCGACCGGAACGTTCGACCTGGTGCTGTCCCACGCCGTCATCGAACACGTCGCCGACGCGCCGCTGTATCTGCGGGAATGCGCTCGCGTCCTGCGGCCCGGCGGCCGCGTGTACCTCTCCACAGCGCCGTACCTGTCGTTCGCCGGCGCCCATTTGCCTCGATTGAAGGTGCCGGTTCCCCTGCACCTCCTGCTCGGGAGGCGAATCGCGTTCGGCGCGTTTCAATTCCTCGCCCGGTATGCTCCGTGGACTCTCAAGGAACCGGCGAACGAGAACTCGTTCATCAAGGCCGCCCGCCGAGGCGTCCTCAAGGATGATGACCTGGTCGAGAAGGTGCGCGTGCAGCGCCTGCGCGCGCAGATCGCAGCCGCCGGGCTACGGGTTGTGCGCGAAGAGCTGCACGTGACTGCCACCGTGCGACGCCTGCCCGCAGCCATCGCGCGATGGCTGCGCGACAGCGCGCTGACGCAGGACGTACTCATCAGCAATATCGAGTACGTGCTCGCGGCAGCAGAGGCCCGCGCGGGAGCGTAGTCGTGGCCGATATCGATCGCTACAGGCCGGAGGACAGACGGGCCGTCGAAGCGCTCTACCGGCGCGTGTTCGGTAACGACGCCGCCGAAGCCAGCCGTCTTCGCTGGGACTGGCAGTACCACCACAACCCCAACAACCCGGGGCAGGAACCTGAAATCTGGATCGCCCGTGAGGGCCGCGCCATCGTAGGCCAGTACGCCACGATGCCCGTGCAGCTGCTGGTGCGAAACCAGGAAGTGCAGGGTTCCTGGGGTATGGATGTCATGGTGGCACCCGAGCGCCAACGCCAGGGGCTTGGCGAGGTGCTGTTCCGCACTTGGGATCGCAACGTCGGCGCGTCGCTCGGACTCGGCCTGTCGGATTCGTCTTATCGTCTGTTTCAAAAGCTGCGCTGGCCCGATGTCGGCCCGGTGCCTTGTCTCGTGAAGCCGCTGACGCGGCGCGCACTGCGCCGGCCCACGTGGCCGGTCCCGATCAACCGTTTGGTGTCCGCGTTGACCCTGCCGATCATCAAAATCGTCTCGCGTACACGGCCCCTGCGCGCTGAAGTCCGCTTGATCCAGCGGTTCGATGACAGGTTTACGTCACTGTGGAACGAGCTCGCGCCGAAGTTCGACCTGGCGGTCCGCCGCGACGCACCCTATCTGAATTGGAAGTACGTCTCGTCACCTCACGTCCGGTATTCGATCGCGGCCCTCCGGCGGGACGACCGCAACATCGGCTACGCGGTTTACCGCCATCTGCACGAGCCGCGCGGCCGCGTGACGCTGCTGGTCGACTTCCTCGCCGATCCCGACGACGAGGGCGCGCTGAGCACGCTGCTGCACTGGGTGGATCGAGAGGCGCGCCAGGCTAACTCCGACAAGATCCGCACCTTCGCACTTCATGCCGGCTTCCGGCGCATTCTTCGCCGGACCGGCTACTTCGTCGTCAAGTCGACGATGGAGTTCGTGGTGAAGGTGAACGCGGTCGACGTCGATCCTGCCTTCTACGAGGATCCGGACCGATGGCACGTCACACTCGGCGACTCCGATCAGGACCGGTGATCATGAATGTGCACGTGCACCCCCCATGTACTTACTAGCCGGCATCGACACGGAGGGTGACAACCAGTGGGATCCCGCGGCGCGGGCCAATCAAGCGTTCGAGAACATCTACGCGCTGCCGCGGCTGCACGCACTGTTCGCCCGGCATGCCGTGCGGCCGACGTACGTGATCACCTACCCGGTCGCCGCGGACGCGCGGTCGGGAGACGTGCTGCGCGGGCTGCTCGCGGGAGGCGATTGCGAAATCGGCGCCCATCATCATGCGTGGGAGACGCCGCCCTGCACCGCGGAAGACGTCGGCCGCCATCCATATGCGTTGACGTTGCCGCGAGCACAATTCGAGCGTCAGCTCGCCTCCCTGACCGAGGCCATTACCCGTATGACAGGCGAGCGGCCGGTGTCGTACCGGTCCGGCCGATTCGGCTTTTCGTCCGACCATGTTGGCGCGCTCGAGCAGCTGGGCTACCTGGTCGATTCGAGCGTCGCGCCGCTTTTCTACGAGGCGCACAGAGGCGGGCCCGACTTCGTGGAAGCGCCGCTTCGCCCGTACTTTCTCGCGTACGACAGTGCGGTGCGGGCCGGGACGAGCGACGTGCTGGAAGTGCCTCTGTCCGCGAGCCTGAACCGGCGCTGGCCCAAGACTCTGCAGTACGCCTACGCCCGGGCGCCAAAGCCATACACTACCAAGCGCGTCCTTCGCGCGTTGCGGGTCGCGCGCATGCGGTGGTTGCGGCCCTCGTACTCCTCGCTCCAGGACATGACGGGCCTCGCGAGGGACCTGGCCAAGCGTGGAGAGCCCGTTCTCAACCTGCTGTTTCACTCGAGCGAAGCCACCGTCGGCGGAAGCCCTTATAACCGGACCGCGGGCGAGCTCGATGCGTTCTTCGACCGTCTCGAGAAGTTTCTCGTGTACGCGACACAGGATCTGGCCGCCGTGCCCGTCACCTTCGCGGAGTTCCGCAGGCAGTACTGCCGCACCAGCGTGTAGCTGATGCACTTTCTTCATGTCACGCCGCATCTGCCGCCGGATCAGGCGGCGAACGCCCTGCTCCCGTGGCAACTGGGCAACTGGATCACAGCCGCCGGCGGTACGGTGGAGTACGTGGCGCACCCGCCGCGGGCCGGCGGCATCGCCACTTTGGCCGGCCCGGTGGCCTGGTTGCCGCGACGACGCGGCGGGTTCATCGAGCGGCAGTTGCGACTTGACTCCCTGCGCGCCGCGTGGCGAGCCAGAACGATCCTGACGCCGGCCATCGCCCGTTCGAATGTCGTGCACGTTCACAGTAACGGGCTGGTGCCGGAGATTGCGACGCTGCTGGCGGCCCGCGCCGGCAAGCCGGTCGTGCTGACGCTGTATGGCACCGAGATCTGGCACTACCGCCCGCGGCGAATCGGACCGGACCTGTTCACCCATGCGTACCGCGCCGCGTCGGTCGTGACGTTCTACAGCGAGCGTTTGCTCGCACGCGCTCACGAGCTCGGGCTCGCGCGGCGCGAACTTCAGACGATCTATCCGTCCGTGGACGAAACATTCACGTGGCAGGACGAGAACGGCCAGGCGGCCGCGCGCGCCGCGCTGGGGTTCTCGAATCGACACTTGCTGCTGAACGTCAAACGGCTCCATCCGCTTGCTGGTCAGCGCGATTTGATCGAAGCGATGCATGAAGTGGTGCGAGTGCACCCCGACACGCGGCTCGTTATCTGTGGCACCGGGCCACTGCTGGAAGAATTGCAGGGCGTCGCGCGGTCCGCGGGTGTCGAGCGGCACGTGACCTTCGCGGGGCTGATCGACAACGCTGCTGTCGCCGGCTACTGCGCGGCGGCCGATCTCTTCGTCCTTCCGTCGTTGCTCGAGGCACTGCCCACCGTCGCAGTCGAAGCGCTGGCGTCTGGTACGCCCGTGATTTCGTCCGACAATCCCGGCGGGCTCGAGCTGAATGACGTCTTCGGTGCGGATGTGTCGATTGTTCCCCGCCAGCAACCGCTGGCGCTCGCGTCCGCGATCGTCCATTTTCTCCAGCACAAGCGCCGCGCGCGTCAGGCAACGCGGGAGGCGATCGAGCAGATGTTCCGACCCGCAGCCGTGTACTCGGAGTACCGCGACATCTACGAGCGGGTCGCGTCCGGGAAACCAGCGTGAAGCGCGGCATCGGGCGGATCATCGCGGCGGGTGGCCTCGGAGCGTTCGCGGGAGCAGCGTGGCTCGCGCTCTGGTACGGCGTCCGGCCGGCGCTGTCGATCGAATTCGACGTCGATCCACCGCGCCTCGTGTCCGGGGTGTATCCCGCCGAGCGCGACGACCAGTCCGGCCTCAGCTTCGCTTGGACGGCGGCCGACATGGCCCTGCGGGTGCCGGGTCTCGACCGGAGCGTCGACTGGGTTCTCGACATGCGCGTGCGCGGCGGGCGTGCTGCAGCCAATCCGCTGCTCGAGTTCACGGCTGACGGCGTGCTGCTGACGACCGCGGCGTCGGGCGTGGACTTTCAGAACATCGAGGTGAGAATTCCCGCGCGCCCGGATCGGCCGCACGGCCTCACCGTCTCGATGCGGATCTCCTCGACCTTTGTGCCGGGACCGCGCGACACGCGGGCGCTCGGCGTCATGCTCGACCGGGTCACCCTTACGCCCTCCGGCGTCGTCCTGCCTCCACGAGCGGCGCTGTCTGGCGCTGCGGCCGCCGGTGCGGCGCTCGGAGCCGCCAACGCGGCGCTTGGCATGACTGCGGGCTCGGCGGTCGGCGCGGCGCTTCTGCTCGCGGCGGCGCAGGGCGCGATCCTCG
>JAIVJE010000178.1 GCA_020200195.1 Acidobacteriota bacterium
CTCAAGCCCCGCGAAAACCGGGCCCTTCCTGATGATTCGATTGGCCGGCTCAGAGCCCTCGCAGGAATGAGGACCCCGAGAGCATGCCTCTGCCGCCAGGCGCGCGTCTCGGTCCATACGAAATCCTCAGCGCCATCGGCGGATCACGTCCGAACCGCGCGGTCCTCGGCAGTCAGGGCGCGGGTGGCTTCGAGGACGAGCGCGACGGACTCGTGCAGGTTCGGCGCTTGACGGGACGGCGCTATACTCGGGGGTGCCGATTATCTCGGTGTTCTTTGGCATCGTCGTGCGAATGTTCTACAAGGAACACGATCCGCCGGCGGCTGACATGGCATTTCTGCCTTTAGTTGTACGAGCGGAGCATCGGGGCGGATTCCGTATCCATCTCGTCTTCAACGACGCCATGGAAGCCACTGTAGATTTCGAACGCTGGCTGCAGGGAGTCGTATTTGAGCCGCTGAAGGAACCGCGCTATTTTTCCAGATTCTTCGTTGAGGGTGGCACGGTCGGTCTGGCCGAACGGTGCTGATGTGGCGCCGGAAACACTGTATGCCGCTGCGGCAGCCGAGCGGTCTAACCATCAGCTGCACTCGAGGGCGGCTATCGCCGGAGAGCAACGGACGGAGTACAAGACCCGGCAGAAGCGCCGCCGCGGGTGAGGCCGCAAGACTTGCCACGCGACGGGCCGGCACGGCCTCGACGAAGAAACGACAACGGGCCATGACATAATCCCGCCACCTTAGCGGGCCCGCGAACGACTGAAAGGCCGATCGCTGACCGCTGACAGCTGACCTTGTCGCTCCAAATAGGAACGCGCCTCGCCTCGTACGAGATCATTGGCCCGCTCGGCGCCGGCGGAATGGGCGAGGTGTATCGCGCGCGCGACACCAAGCTCGATCGCGACGTGGCGATCAAGGTCCTGCCGGATCTCTTCGCGGCGGATCCCGACCGCCTCGCGCGCTTCGAGCGTGAGGCCAAAACGCTCGCGGCCGTCAATCACCCGAACATTGCGCAGGTCCATGGCGTCATCGAGCAGCCGCCCGCGCTCGTCATGGAACTGGTCGAAGGGGAGGATCTCGCGCAACTCCTTGCGCGCGGGCCGATCCCGCTCGACCAGGCGCTGCCGATCGCACGACAGATCGCCGAGGCGCTCGAAGCCGCGCACGAGCGCGGGATCATTCATCGCGATCTGAAGCCGGCCAACGTCAAGGTCCGCGACGACGGGACGGTGAAGGTGCTCGACTTCGGTCTCGCCAAAGCATTTGCGGGTCCCGACGCACCGAGCGGCCCCGATGTCATGAACTCGCCGACGTTGACCTCCCCGGCCCGCCTTCGCCAAGGCTTCGGCGAGGCAGGGACGCAGATGGGGATGATTCTCGGCACGGCGGCCTACATGGCGCCGGAGCAGGCGAAAGGGAAGCCTATCGACAAGCGCGCCGACATCTGGGCGTTCGGCGTCGTCCTGTTCGAGTTGCTCACCGGTCGCCGGGCGTTCGACGGCGAGTCGATCACGGACGTGTTGTCGGCCGTGACCCGCGACGAGCCGCGATGGGCGGAACTTCCGTCGTCCACACCGGCGTCGATCCGACGCCTGCTTCAACGCTGCCTCGAGAAAGATCCCAGACGCCGGCTGCGCGACATCGGCGACGCGCGACTGGAGATCGCTGATGCCCTCGAGAAAGGCGGCACATCATCCGAGGCGGTTGACGTACACGGACCGAAGCGGCGTTCGCGCGGGGTCCTGTTCGCGGCCGCAGGTCTGGTCGCCGCAGGCGTTCTGGGCGGCTGGCTCGCCGCGAGCCTCCGGCGTGCACCGGCAACCTCCCCCTCGACAATGTCGTTCCGTCAACTGACGGAACTTCCCGGACCCGAGACGCATCCCGACATCTCGCCGGACGGGCGGCAGCTGATTTACGTGAGCTCGGCGTCCGGCAACAAGGAGGTGTACCTGCTTCGGGTCGGCGGCGACCGCGCGATCAACCTCACAGCGGGCTCCCAGGCGGATGACGATCAACCCGCGTTCTCGCCAGACGGCGAGTCAATCGCGTTCCACTCCAGCCGGGAAGGCGGCGGCCTGTTCATCATGGGCGCGACCGGCGAGTCGGTCCGTCGCGTCACCGCGGCCGGGTACGATCCGGCGTGGTCCCCCGATCAGCGGTTTCTTGCCTACTCGACCGAATCGGTCGACGATCCGTACTCGCGCTCGCAGACTGCAGAACTGTGGACGGTCGACGTGACGAGTGGCAAGTTGACGCGCCTTCTGGCGGGAGACGCCGTGCAGCCTGCGTGGTCACCTGGCGGCGAGCGGATCGCCTATTGGGCGAACACGACGGGTCAACGCGACATCTGGACGGTTGCGGCAGGCGGCGGCGCACCCGTCGCGGTCACGCAGGACGGTGCGACCGACTGGGCTCCGCAGTGGTCGCCGGACGGGACGTGGCTCTACTTTTCGAGCGACCGGGGCGGGAGCATGAACCTGTGGCGCGTGCCCATTGACCCGTTGACCGGATTGACACGAGGAGATCCCGAAGCCGTGACGCGCAGCGTGCGCGCAGTGGGTCGTGTGCGCATCGCGCGCGACGGCGCCCGGCTGGTGGCAATGGCGTACGAGCGGACCACCGAGCTGTCGACCTATCACATCGGTCCTGGCGACGTCGTCCGTCCCCTGGCTACGCTGAGACCGTCGGCGCACTGGTGCAACTTGTCCCCGGACGGAAGCTGGTTCGCCTGCTCGACGGTGGGCGTGCAGGAGGACATCATCCTGCTGCGCACAGACGGATCGGAGCTGCGGCGTCTGACGAACGACATGCACAAGGATCGCGTGCCCACCTGGTCCCCCGACGGTCAGAGCCTTGCCCTCTACTCCACACGCTCGGGCCAGTGGAACTACTGGTCCATCCGCACGGACGGATCGGGTCTCAGGCAGCTGACGGGCCTCGGGGAAGATCAGTGGGTTGTCTGGTCGCCGGATGGGCAGGAGATGGTGCTCTGTACCTACCAGACCGAGCTGTGGCGTTTTCCCGTCAGACAGGTGGCAACGCGGGAGTCAGCCACACGGCTGGAGCCGCCCGCCGCAGCGGCGCGGTTCGTGCCGTTGGCCTGGTCCGGTTCGGGCGGCCGGATTGCGGGGGTACAGGTAGACGAGCGGCGCCGGGCAGCCGCATTCGGCGTGTGGAACATGGGCACCGGCGCGTATCGAACGTTCGACGTCAAACCGAACGACCGGAGCCTCATTGTCTTCCGCCAGATCGGCGGCTGGTTTCCTGATTCCAGGCGGTTTATCGCGGGGTCGCCCGAAGGCGTGGTCGTCATCGACGCTGCCGACGGCAGTCGACGCGTGCTCCTCCCCCACGAGACTGACGACTGGCTCCATCTGAGCCGCGATGGCCGCACCCTCCTTGTTGAGCGTGCGGTGCTGGATTCCGACATCTGGATGCTGGAGCAGAAATGATCGCGACCCAATGGCGCTAGGCGTCGGCACCCGCGTCGGGCCCTATACGAT
>JAIVJE010000179.1:0-1532 GCA_020200195.1 Acidobacteriota bacterium
ACCGGACAGCAGAGGGACGGATTGTCGGGACTCCGGCGTATATGAGCCCGGAACAAACGCGCGGTCAGGCTATAGACAAGCGCGCCGATATCTGGGCGTTCGGGTGCGTCCTGTTCGAGATGCTGTCCGGACGCCGGCCGTTTGAGGGAACGACAGCCACCGACACCTTCGCGCGCATTCTCGAGCACGAACCCGATTGGTCGGCGCTGCCTGCTGCTACGCCCGACGTTGCTCGCAAGGTGCTGAAGCGATGTCTCGAGAAGGATCTCTCCCGCCGGTTGCGTGACATTGGCGACGCGCGACTGGAGCTCGAGGACGCGCTGTCGCCGGTCCCGTCTGCGTCGACGGGCAATCTCGCGGAACATGGCCGATGGCCATCGCACCGCGGGTGGCGCGCCTTGGCGGGCGCGGTTGCCACGTTTGCGAGCGGCGCTGCGGTGGGCGTGGTCTGGTTGCTGCAAACCGGACGGCCTGCACTGCCGAACCCGCTCGAAGAGGCGCTCTTCAGTAGGGTAACGAATTTTGATGGCACCGAGCGGAGTGCGGCCATTTCACGCGATGGCAGGTTTGTGGCTTTCCGGTCGGATCGCGAGGGTCCCCTCGACGTCTGGCTCACGCAAATTGGCACCGGGCAGTTCCGGAACGTGACGAACGGGATCGACGACGAGTTCGCCACTGAACACCCGAGCTGCGGATTTTCTGGAGATGGATCTGAAATCTGGCTCGGTGGCGGCGTCGGCCGCCGGTTGCGGATGCTGCCGTTGATGGGCGGCACGCCCCGCCCGTTTCTTGCCGACAACGCCGTAACGGTGGCGTGGTCTCCAGATGGCACACGAGTCGCGTATCACCTGCAGGACGCGGGCGATTCGCTGTTCGTTGCCGATCGCCTGGGCGTGAACGCCCGTCTCGTTCTCCGGCGCAGCGAAAACGAACACAATCACTTTCCCGTCTGGTCGGTCGATGGGCGCTGGATTTTCTTCACGAGTGGCACACCGGAAAGCCGGGAGATGGACATCTGGCGCGTGTCCGCGGACGGGGGATCAGCGCAACGCCTGACCAACCACAACAGCGATGTGGCGTACCCCACCCCGATCGACTCCGACACGCTGCTGTACGTCGCACACGACGAGGATGGCTCCGGTCCCTGGCTGTGGGCGCTGGACGTCGCCCGCAAGCTGACGCGCCGTGTGAGCTTCGGCGTGGAGAAATACTTGTCCGTTTCGGCGACACCGGACGGCAACCGCCTGGTGGCGACGGTCGCCAACCCAAGCGCCGGCCTGTGGAGCGTTCCCATCCTGGATAGGCTGGCCCAGGATGTGGACGTCAAGCCGTTCCCGCTGCCGACAGCAAACTCGAGCGCCCCGCGTTCTGGGGCAGCGTTGCTGTTCTACCTGTCCTCGTTCGGGGCGGGTGAGGGGGTGTGGCGATTCGATGGCGAGCAAGCCACGGAGATTTGGAAGGGGGCCGATGGGCCCGTGCTCGCGCCCCCGGACGTGTCCCGCGACGGGCAGCGTGTGGCCATCGTGCTGAGA